>JAYEOL010000041.1:0-25447 GCA_034722995.1 Candidatus Cloacimonadota bacterium
AGGAATTTACAACTTTTCAGAGAACTTTAAACAAAATCGCAATAAAGAGTTATTAAAAGACATTCTTGACTTCCTTGTGTTATGGTTTGGCGATTTATTATATTTACATCAAAACCCAAATAGGGTTGTTAATATTGACCAGAAGGAAAAACTTCAAAAATTTTACAATATTAGAGAAAATTTTGATAAAGATGTAAGAGAAATCATTTTATTGATTGAGCAAAGTAAGAAATTGTTAGAAGGTCATATTAATTTTGAACTAATTGTTATTGATACCTTTTTTCAGATTTATAATCGGGTTTATACAAACGTTGAACGGTTGCGCAGCTCGAATCGTAATCCGTCAAGCGTTTGCCGTTTTAGTAAGATATTATGAAATTTTACCAAATTATCAAAAAAAAATAAGAAATTCTTTGACATCTAATTCCTAATTTTATAATAAAAGGAATATGGAAAAATAATAAAAATACATAGGAGGAAGAGATGAAAAAGAAAGGATTAACAATTCTTGCCATAAGTGTAATTATGTTTTTAGGCATTTCGGCAACTTTAATTGCACAAAATATGGTAACAAACGGTGACCTCGAATCATGGACTGGTGGAAATCCAGATAATTGGAATCATGTTGAAAATATAGCACAAGAATCAACAAACATTCATGGAGGTACTTATTCTGCAGCACATCAATCAGCTTCAGGTACAAAAGATTTTGGGCACGAGTATATTGCTGGAATAATTGCTGGACATGATTATAATTTGAGTTACTATTTTCTTGATAATGATGATCAGGCAAGAACAAGACTATGGTCAAAATGGAAAGATGATGCTGGTAGCACTGTAGGTTCAACAATCAGTACTGAGTATTCTACTGATAATGCGGAATGGCAACATTACAATAATACTATAACCGCTCCTGATGGAGCAACTCAATTCTACCTTGAAGTAAGAGTTTATAAGGAGTCAAGCGGTGCTTATGGTGGATCTGTCTACTATGATGATTTTTCTTTTGAAGATGCTGGGGGTGCCACGCCCACAATTACCAATGCATATGCTTTAAGTGCAACTGCAGTTGATGTACTCTATAATATTGATTTAACCGCAGTAGCCTCAGCAGATTATACTTTAACAGGCACAGCAACGATTACATTCTCATCTGCAACTATTGATGGCACTAATGCAAAACTCGTTCATCTTACAGGAGCATCAGCAAATATGATTGGAGATATTACACTTGATAATATCTATGATGCAGAAAATGACACAGATTATGATTTCTATGCAGGCATTACACCAATTGCTTTAACAAATACCCTCAATCCTGATGATCATATTGTAAATGGGGAGTTTGCCACTTTCCAGGGAATTGTCTCTGCTAATGATGAATACAATAATGTCTGGGTAAGTGATGATTCTGGACCCTACAACGGTATTTTAATATACGATTACGATTTTGATGGTTTGGTAGCAGTTGGCGATGAGATTCTGTTTATTGCGAAGAGGGATGAATATAATAATCTCACCGAACTAAAAGATCCTATCCTTATCTCAACAATATCAACTGGAAATCTTCCCTATTCTCCAGCAGACATTTCTGGTTCCGATATTGGTAATACTATTGCAGCAAATACAAATCCAGCCGAACAATGGGAAGGACAACTCGTAGTTATCAACAATGTATTAGTTGCCGCCTCTCCTGTTAATAAAGATGACCTTTACATCGGATCAGATGATAGTTGGGCAACAACCTTTGTTATCGGCGATGAGGTTGATTATCAATATGAAAATATTGGACCAATATTAGATGATGCGATTGCTTCTGGCGAACCGATTGATATTAAAGGAGTGGTTGATTGGAATTATAGTAATGAATATTATAGAATCAACCCAAGATCTGCAGCGGATTTACCTGTAGAAGATTATCCCCATACTACTAATTCTTTTGCTCTCTATCAGAACTATCCAAATCCATTTAGTGCTTCTACCACGATTTCGTTTAATTTAGCCACTGATTTACACCCGTCCTCCGCAGTAGCAATGCTACGGAGGGTGGACAGATTAACACAGATAAAAATTTATAACATAAAAGGGCAAATAGTAAAACAATTAAAAATTGAAAATTTAAAGTTGAAAATTAATGAGGTTGTCTGGGATGGAAAAGATGAAAGCAGAAAACAAGTTCCTAATGGTATTTATTTTTGTAGATTATCTTGGGGAGATAAATCAGCAGTTAAAAAGATGCTGCTTCTAAAATAGGTTTATTTGATAAAATATTTTTTTTTCTCCCCATAATCTGCTCTGATACTCCCAATATATTAGTCTCCCCGATTTCATTCAGTCTCGGCGCCCAGACGGAATCGTGTTGGAACATAGTTTTGTATTTATTTTTTACTCTTCAAGTAACTTTTATTTGACAAGATTATTTTAATTCTTATTAAATTGTATTTATATTTTTAAGGACAATATGAAAGCAAGAAAGAAAAAATTCTGTTTGAGTAATGACAATATTTTAATATTCCATTCTACTATTCCTATCCCTGATTTTTCATTTCTAATTTTGCATTTTACATTCTTGGTTTCACCCCCCCCCCCAGAAATTTTCAAATATTAAGACACAAAGAAGATTACCTTATACAATCCGAGACCCTATCCCGGAAATATAAATACTTATTTTACATTGGAAAAAATAAATTCGTTCTCCCCTGTCTCTCCATATCCTTGCTTAAAGGATTGGAGAGACGAACTTATTTTTGCGAAAAAATAAAAAATATAAGGAGAGAAAAATGTTTAAGAAAATCGCAATAACTGCAATCTTGCTTGGGCTGTTTTTGGCAGCAAGCTTGATTGCAGATAATCCGCCAGGTGAAAAGTTTACAGTAGACATATATGTAACTGTACATGTAAATGGCACTGCCGATGTTGATGTTGGATATTTCGATGCTGACCATAATACGCCCTATATGGTAGACCATTACTCAGGTATCCATAATGAAGATGTTATTCATTATCATAAAGATGTTTGGCCACCTAATGATCCACCACCTTATTATGGATTTGCAGAAGGGTGGGGAACATTATATGGTAGTCATGATTATGATGAAGGAATATTCGGTTACCCACTTTACCTTGAATTATGGATAGGTATGGCTTCTCCCGATCCCCAGGATCCTGAAGAATAAGATATCCCTAGGGGGCAGAAGTTTTGTCTTCTGCCCCAATTATAAAAAATAGATAAGAGGACAAAATGACAAAAATAATTTCTTTATTAATAATAGTATTATTATTTACTTACTTTTTTTCTTTTGCTAATGATTTTACTATTGAGAAGATTAATACTTTTGCCTTTGCACAAAATTTTAATACTTCTGAAGAGAGTATAATAATAGAGTATCCATATTTATACGCACTAACTTCTCACGGTTTGGAGATTTATGAAATAATGAATAACGCTCATTTGCAGCAGCTTGCAGTTCTATCAATTAGATCTCCAGATCGCTTTGTTAAAAAGGATAATTTTATTTATATCACTAATCTTCGTAATGATATTTATGATTTATTTCCAATCTGTCTTTATCAAGTTGACATAACGGATAAAGAGAATCCATACATTTACAACGAAATTGAATTTGATGAAACAATTCGTTACTTTATCTTACAAATTTATAATAATTATCTTTATTTATTAAACGGTTACATACCAGACAGAATATATACTATACCTGATTTAGAATTTTTTACCAGTATTCCTGCCTCAATAGATATTGAAAAAATCAATGATTCAATAGGGATAAATATGCCATACGCCAATCTCCTTGATATATATGATGTCTCGGATTTCACAAATATACAACAAATCGGCACGATAGATATGACTCCAATTCATGGCAATTGTGGAACAAGGTATTTTGAAATGTTGAATGATACAATACTAATTGCTGGGGGGCAATCTGCAGTTTCTTTCTGGAATATCTCAGATAGCGCTAATTGGGAGTATATTTCTCATTATGAACTGGATGAGTATATGATATTTGGGAAAAATTTTACGATTATTGATACTTTTTTGGCTCTTACTCGTTTTGATGGTCTGGAACTTTTAGACATATCTGATATATATAATCCACAATCTGTTGATTTTATTGAATATCTGATTTATGGTTTAGCGAGTGCTTCATATAATGACGATTTGTATCTTGCAACTTGGGTAGATGGAATACGAAGATACAAAGTAGAAAACAATGAAATTAATTTTATAGAAAACATTTTTGAATATCCTTACTTCCATTCCGGATATATTTACTCAAACTATCTTTTTGTTCAGACCTTTCATTATGGTTTTTATTTATTTGATATAAGTAATCCTGATGCACCCGTTGAAATTGCCACCAGTCTTTCAAATCCTAATTATAAAGATTTAAAAGGTTATGAAAATCTGATTGTAACTAAAGATTGGACAGATTATAATTATAAAATATTTGATATTTCTGACCCACTCAATCCAGTTCTAATAAATACAATACCAGTAGGTGATTACTATCAGGTAAGTTGGTCTTATTTAAGTTTTGATGATACTGAACTGAATACCGTATATTTTTTTACCGTTTACCCAAATACAATAATAAGAAAATATGATATTTCTGAACCAGGGAACACGATATTACTATTTGAGTATACTGACCTTGATGGGGATAGTTTTTTTGTAAAAAATGGGTATGGATATTTATTGAATGATATTAATAACTACCAAAATTTATATATATTAAATGGGTTATATGAAAATACTCCTTATTTAGCAAATACAATTGACCATTTTTCGGAATATATATATACACCTCTTATAAGACCTTACAACAATTATTTAGGTTTGTTTTATAAGTCTGAATATGATGAAACGAAGTTCTTTAACCTAAATGACCCTCTTATTCCAACCTTTGCATTTGAATTATCTGTGCCTTCTAATTATGCATGTCCAGGAATTTATGATGATATACTTTTCACATCAACCTGGACTTCTTCATATATATATGATATAAGTGGAAATCCATCAGGTATATTGGAAACTATTGATAGTATTAATGGCTTCACATACATCCGCTCAATAGATTTTTATAACTCGGGTGATAATAATTATTTATTTACTATTGAAGAATCTGATATTGGTGTTTTTGAGTTTTCGTATAGTCATTCTGTAGGTGATGAAATTTTAAATCAGGATAACATAATTCTTAACAACTATCCCAACCCTTTCTCCAACTCCACCACCATCTCGTTTTCAGGAACATTGAATTCACATGAATTATCGCAAATTAGGATTTATAATGTAAAAGGTCAGCTAGTAAAGAATTTCGAACTCCGAACTCCGAATTCCGAATTTATGAAGGTTGTCTGGGATGGAAAAGATGAGGATGGAAAATCGCTTTCCGACGGAATCTATTTCTATAAATTAATCAGTAAAAATCAGTCATTAACCAGGAAAATGCTCCTCCTACGCTAAAGTTTACACTCTGTAGTCCCGAATCTTTGGGGCAAGGAGTGGCTTCGGAGGACAGGTCCTCTTACGCTAATCCCTGCCTGTCCTGATTTTTCGGGAATGTATCAGGACGGAGGATAAATGTTGATAAGATAATGTCTTTATCTCATAAAAATAGCCTTGTGCTATATCGGGCAAGGCTATTTTATTTATATTTATGAAAGCAAAATTAAAAGTAATCCTGATAAACCTGCTAATTATTATATGTGCATCTCATCTCTATGCAGATTATTATGATGGCACAGAGGGACTAACCGGGGATTCACTAAAATCAGCACTTCACGACATTATAAAAGGACATACAGAATATTCTTATAGTACTGTAAAAGAAATCCTAAAAGATACTGATGAAGACCCAGGTGATACAAGTAATGTTATATTACTTTACACAGGCTGGTCGCTGCCTAAAGATTCATTTGGCGGTGGCCCATCAGACTGGAATCGTGAACATGTTTGGGCAAAATCACATGGAGATTTCGGTACAGCCCCAGGACCAGGAACTGATGTTCACCATATCAGACCTACTGATGTTACAGTGAATTCAAGAAGAGGGAATTTAGATTTTGATAATGGCGGAATTGAATACATTGACAATGATGGACCAACAGGATGCTGTGTTGATGATGATTCTTGGGAACCACGAGATGAAGTAAAGGGAGATGTTGCAAGAATGATATTTTATATGGCTGTTCGTTACGAAGGAGATGATGGTGAGATAGATTTAGAAATGGTTGATTATATTCCTTCTTCTCCAAATAATGAACCTTATCATGCAAAACTTTCAACCTTATTAGAATGGCATATTCAGGATTCAGTTGGTATTTGGGAACAAAGCAGAAACGAAAAAATTTATGAAAATTGGCAGCATAACCGCAACCCATTCATTGACCATCCGGAATTTGCTGACTTAATCTGGGGAGGAAGTTCTGTTGATGAAATAACTTTTGAGGAATACGGATTGACTGCGTATCCCAATCCATTCAGTACTTCTACTACCATATCCTTTTTCAACACAAAGCCCTCAAAGAACACGAAGATAAAAATTTATAACATAAAAGGACACCTGGTGAAACAATTCAAAAGGCAAAAGGTAAAAGGTAAAAATATTGAGATTGTCTGGAAGGGGAAAGATGAAAATGGTAAACAGTTGCCTAACGGAATCTATCTCTTTAAATTAACTACTAAAGATTATCAATCTGCAGTCAAAAAAATAATTTTAGTAAAATAATTGGAGGAAAAATGGCAAATCAAGGGTATTACCGATTTCCCACTGTTTACAATGACAGTGTAGTTTTCACAAGTGAAAATGAATTGTGGATAGTTTCATCAAAAGGTGGCATTGCAAGGCAACTTACTACAACCCCAGGAATTGCATACTATCCAAAATTCTCCCCTGATGGGAAATGGATAGCGTTCTCAAGCACAGAAGAAGGTCATTCTGAAATCTACATTATCCCATCAGAAGGAGGCACAGCCAAACGACTAACCTTTTTGGGCTCCCATTCTTTTGTTGTTGGATGGAGCAGAGATGGAAAATTTATTCTTTTTGCCAGTAATTTTGGTCAGCCATTCAGAAGATTATTTTACATCTACAAAGTGTCATTGGCGGGTGATTTGATAGAAAAAGTCCCTGTTGGTGCTGCTATGGATATCTCCTATGCCAGGAAGCAAGGAGTTATCATTGGCAGACATACAACTGACCCGGCAAGATGGAAAAGATATCGCGGAGGCACGGCTGGCAAACTCTGGATTGATGTAAATGAAACTGGAAAATTCAAACCATATTTAGAATTAGACACAAACATTGGCAGTCCAATGTGGATAGATGATAGAATCTACTTTATCTCTGACCACGAAGGCATTGGCAACATTTATTCTGCTAATCTTGATGGCCAGGATATTCAAAGGCATACTCATCATTCAGAATTTTATGCAAGAAATGCCAGCACAGATGGGGAATCCATCGTTTATCACTGCGGTGGAGATTTGTATATTTATGATATAAAAAACCGAACCAACAAAAAGATAAATATCAAATATTTCAGTTCACGCCCCCAGACCAAAGCAAAATTTGTTAACGCTGATAAGTATTTGCAGGGTTATGAAATTCACCCTCAATCTGAACATTTAACTTTGAATGTTCGGGGTAAAATTTTCAATATGGCAAGCTGGGAAGGACCTGTTATTCAAAATGGCAACTCATCTGATGCAAGGTATAAGTTTAGTAAGTGGCTATCTGATGGAAAACGAATTGTTCTGGTTTCTGATGAAGGTGGTGAAGAACATATAGAAATCCATTGGGCAACTGAAGAAAAAAATCCTATCAAATTTAAGGATATAGATGTTGGCCAGATTATTGCCCTGGCTGTTTCGCCAAAGGATGATAAAGCAATTTTCTCTAACAACCGCATGGAACTCTTTCTGGCTGACTTGAAAAGTAAAGATGTAGTTAAATTTGATGAAAGTGAACATGGACCAATTGATTATCTTACCTGGTCTCCTGATGGTAAATGGATTGCTTATCGTTTCTGGAAATCTGGAGAGATGTGTTGTATTAAGTTCGGAAACATTACAGATAAAAAGAGATATGAAATAACAAATCCTGTTTTATGGGATTGGGCACCCACTTTTGACCCTGAGGGAAAATATCTATATTTCCTCTCAGCGAGAAAATTTGACCCTGTATATGATAAAATGCAGTTTGAATTAAGCTTTCCCAAAGGAGTTCGCCCTTATCTTATAACACTTGATAAAGAATTAAAAAATCCATTCAAAAAAGTTCCAGATTTGGAAGTTAAAGAGGAAAAGAGCGAAGATGAAAAATCCAAAGATAAGAAAAAAGAAGTAAAAGTTAAAATTGATTTGGAGAATATTATAGACCGTATTATTCCATTCCCGGTTGAAGAAGGAATATATCGCCAGATATCCGCAATAAAAGATAAAGTGTTGTTTTCACTATTCCCGGTAGAAGGCAGTTTGAAGATGAAATGGCCGCCTACAGAACTCCCGGCTAATGGCTCAATCAAAATGTATGATTTTACGAATCAAAAGGAAGAGACGATAGTAGATGGAATCTCTAATTTCGAAGTCGCACGAAATGGCAAGAAACTGGTTTACAGAGCCGGAAATAAACTTAGGATTATTGATGCAGACAAAAAATTAGATGATAAAATGAAAGTAATGGCAAAACCCGGCAAAGAGAGCGGTTGGATAGACCTTTCCAGAATAAAAGTCAAGGTTGATTTAGAAGGTGAATGGCGTCAGATGTATAGAGAAGCATGGAGATTACAGCGAGAACATTTCTGGAATAAAGATATGTCTAATATAGATTGGCAAGAAGTTTATAAACGCTATCTGCCTTTGCTGGGTAGAATCGGAACCCGTGGAGAATTTTCAGACTTGATATGGGAGATGCAGGGAGAACTTGGCACTTCGCATTCTTATGAATTTGGTGGTGATTATAAAAAACCACCGCAGTATAAAATCGGCTTTTTGGGTGTTGATTTTGTATACGATAAAGAGAAGCAAAAATATCGCATCTCTCACATCGTTCACGGTGACTCATGGGATGAGGATAAGGATTCTCCTCTTAATCAACCCGGTTTGTTGGTAAATGAAGGAGATTATTTGCTTAGTATTAATGGAGAGAAATTGGATAAAAATCATTCCCCTTTTCAGGTATTGTTAAATCAAGCAGACAGTGAAGTTTTTATTCGTATTGAAGATGGTAAAACTGGAAAAATCAAATCCTGCTTTGTAAAGGCATTAAAGACCGAAACTCCACTAAGATATCGCGAATGGGTAGAAAATAACAGAAGATTTGTGCATAAGAAAACCAATGGACGCATCGGCTATGTGCATATTCCTGATATGATGCCTCCTGGCTTTGCTGAGTTTCATCGCTACTACCTTAGTGAATTTAATCATGAAGGATTAATCGTGGATGTCAGATTCAATGGTGGAGGTCATGTCTCTTGCTTACTCCTGGAGAAATTAGCCAGAAAAAGAATTGGTTATGATGTCCCAAGATGGGGAAAACCAGAACCATATCCAGCGGAATCAGTTCCAGGTCCTATTGTTGCTTTAACTAATGAAGATGCTGGCTCTGATGGGGATATTTTCAGTCATAGCTTTAAATTGATGAAGATAGGTCCATTGCTTGGCAAACGCACCTGGGGGGGAGTAATTGGAATCAGTGCTCGTTATAATTTAATGGATGGAGGATTGACCACACAGCCTGAATACTCATTCTGGTTTAAAGATGTGGGTTGGGGAGTAGAAAATTACGGCACTGACCCTGATATTGAAGTTGATATTAACCCAAAAGACTATGTGGGAAACAGAGACCCACAACTAAGAAGGGCAGTTGAAGAAGTGGAAAAATTGTTGAAAGAAAATCCACCTCTTAAACCGGATTTTGGCAAGAAGCCGAATCTGGCTTTACCCAAATTACCTAAGTAACCGGTCTACAAACAATTATAAAAAATAAAGGGCGATCCGACAGATGACGGATTCGCCCTTATCTTTTACTGATTACTTTCTTGCGTTATCTCATCAAAATTTATTCTCCATAGCTTCTTGATATCTGTAGCCTTGGCAAAGGATATTAGCGAAGGAGAATCATCTTTTTAATCTCGGATTTATAATCATCTGTTTCAAGACGATAGAGATATATACCATTTGCTACTTTATTATCGTTTGAATCTTTACCATTCCAGATAATTTCGTTTAATCCACATTTTGCATTTTGCACATTGCACTTCTTTACTAATTGCCCTCTTGCATTATAAATTTTTATTCGTGCTTGTTCGTGTTTGTTCGTGGCTAAGCTAAATGAAATTGTTGTAGAAGTTTTTACAGGATTAGGAAAGTTCTGTTCAATAAAATATCTATACTGACTATAGCTATTATCAATTCCTGATGGCTGTGTCCAATCAACAAGTCCGGTTCTTTCTAAATTATACCGATACATAGGCCACATAATAGATGAGTCACTGTAAGCAGGCTTATAATCAATTATGCAAAGTCCATTAATTGTGCCAAACGCAATTTCATAATCTCCATCTTCATCAATATCAGCAATTGATGGGGGAGATTTTATATCATAACTGCAGTAAATTGGAAAATCAGTTACAATTCCACCATTTGATGCAATAGCATATAGGTTTTTATCATTACACCCGAAAATAATATCAAACAATCCATCATCATTAATATCTGCAATAATTGGAGTAGATTCAATTGCCGTGCCAGTATTATATGGGAATCCAGAAAGGATATTACCTGCCCAATCTACAACATAAAGTTTTCCAGTCATAGTTCCAACTACAATTTCTAAATCATCAAAACCGTTTATATCGCTATCATCCAAATTTACTATAATAGGTGAAGTCCTTATCTCTCCGGAAAGAGTGATTTCATTTTCCACAACACCATCTGAAGAAATAATATACACCTTACCAGTAGATGTTCCTGCAACAATTTTATAGTCTTCTTCAAACTTGACAATAGTTGGAGAAGAACGAATTGCTCCAGAAGTTTCTGCTGTCCATATTGTCTCAGCGCTTGTATTTATGCAATATACATTACCATCACTGCAACCGACGAGAATTTCCTTTAAATTATCACCATTAATATCAGCAACAGCGACCCCCACATTCATGTACATAGCACCTGGAAGTGTAACCGGAAAGTTTGGATAATTTGCTCCTGAGGAATCAATTACATAAAGGTCTTTATATGCAGTTTGAAAAATGATTTCATAACTTCCGTTGTTATCAATATCTGAGATAACTGGCGTGCATAAAATATCTCCAGGAGTAGTAAAAGAAAATAATTCATCACCATTAGGCTTTAGCACATTAATATCGTTACTTCTTGAACCAACTACAATGTTGAGCTCACCATCACCGTTGATGTCTGTAATGGCTACAGAGCCATATA
This sequence comes from Candidatus Cloacimonadota bacterium, assembly GCA_034722995.1. Taxonomy (NCBI): domain Bacteria; kingdom Pseudomonadati; phylum Candidatus Cloacimonadota; species Candidatus Cloacimonadota bacterium. The sequence goes on from JAYEOL010000041.1 coordinate 11,468, forward strand.
TTTGACCACCGGTATTAAATGGGAAACCGGTGAATTCATTTCCTGAATTATCACAACAATGAACATTACCGTTTTTATCGCCAAATATTACATCTGTTTCTCCGTTGTTGTTAATATCTACTAAAGCAGGGCATCCTAAAATGCCATTTATAATTTCAATAGGCCATCCAGCTTGATCCAATACTACATCAATGCTGAGATCAAGGTCTGCAGAATAGACGATATTGCTTGTAACTTGTAATGTAAAATCAATTGTACAAACTCCAATTCCATCGTCAAAATCTATACTGACTGGGTCTAATAAATTCAATCCTGAGGAACCTGCTGCAATATCATTCCATGTTCCGATTGAGTCAGTAATAGTGGCACGAGGGTCATCGCAATGTAAGATACCTACTATATCAGTAGCAGTTGCAAAGCTTTCTCTATTAGAGAGTCTTATTCGAAGGGTAATTGATTCTCCTGGATTGACATTTCCATCAAAGTCTCCTGTTAATTCAGCAACGAAATAAGAATCAATTTCAAGGAATGGCAGTTCACCGCCTTCAATGTTCATTACAGCATGATCAACTACATTAAAACCGCTGGGCATTCCACTTGGTAATGAGTACCATCCGTCCTGATATCCACCCCAGCCCATATTTAGGTGGTATGTATCACCTCCACTATCATAACCATCACAATCAATTGCATGCCCAGCACCCCCTCCACCTGAGATCCCCAAGGCAGCTGGACGTCCTCCCATCATATCCCCTTTGAGATAATTGTAAAATTGTGGGTGAGAAGAATAATAGTGTGTCGCTGAATCGTATCCGAATTTGCCCAAAAGGGCGGTTGCTATTTCTGATAATTGTGTGCCTGAACCATTGGCTGAATATTGCATATGAGTTGAAACTCCGCAAGCAAACGATAAGGCTGCTATCATATCATTCGTTATATCATCATTTGTCATATAGCAAGCTCTTAAATCATCTAAATATGTATTCAATGTAGGAAATGAAGGAAAATCATAAGAATTCCAATCATCATCAATATGGATGTTAGGAGTGGTGTATGTAGACCAATAGTCGTCACTATCATCAAAACTTACATCATCAATATATCTATGATAATTGACTATTTGTGCCATAGCTGTTGCGACACAACCGACTACGCATTTTCCTCCATGCTCCGGATCCAAAGGGCAGTAATCCCAATATGGGGAAGGATTTTGATTCCATTGGGTTTCTATCCATCCACCTGTGGGAGTGGTTCCCGGTGCAGGCCATATCTCACGACCTTTAGTTTGAAAAAAGCCAGCATTGCCTTTTTCATAATTAGTCCAAGAAAGATTATTTTTACTTTTAATTTCTTCAGAAGTTAATGGAATAGCTTCCAATCGTAGTTGCATATCTCTTTTCAACATCTGGTATCCAATATTTTGCGGAATGTCCTCAGCAACAAAATCATTACGGAATGAATAAGTAATAACAGGTGTAATATCTGTATCAGTTGAGATAGCAATATAACCTTTTGGGCTTAGGCTGAATACATAGGATAAAATCGTTCCATTTTCATCTTTCAATTTAAAAACATCATCTACGGTATAATCTGTTTTGCCTTTGATTGTTATTTTCATATTTGCAACTTGAGTTGCCATTTCTAAATCTACTGGACTGGCAAATAAGTCTCCAAGTAGAAATAATGTAATTATTAAAAGTCCTAAAAATATTTTTTTCATTTGATACTCCTTTAAGTATTTTTTTCAAAAAAACAAATATAATTTTTTTTGTCAATATTTTCAGATGCAGTTTTAAAAAATTCTATAAAACTAAACACGATTGAATGATTAGATATTCGATATTAGCACCTTTTGATACTCTTCTAAACTATCTAAAATTTTACCGCTACCCATCACAACGCTTGTTAAAGGACTCTCCACAAGTGTAACAGGTAGATCAATAGTTTCTCTAATTTTCTGATCAACCCCTTTAAGTTGTCCACCCCCACCAGTTAAAACAATCCCTCTATCAGCAATATCAGCAGATAGTTCCGGCGCTGTCTCTTCAAAAAGTCTTTTAACCGCATCAACGATTTTTGATATTGTCTCAGATAATGCCTCGCGAATCTCTTCAGAAGATATTTTCATGGAAACAGGAAAGCCACTAAGAAGGTCTCTTCCACGAACTTCCATTGTTAATTCATTTTTAAGTGGATATGCTGAGCCTATTTTTATTTTGATCTTTTCTGCGGTTGACTCGCCAATAAAAAGGTTATGTTTTTTCCGCAAGAAATTAACTATTGCCTCATCCATCTCATCGCCACCAATCCTGATAGAAATATGGTCAACAATATGGGATAATGATATAATTGCAACTTCCGTTGTCCCACCACCAATATCAATAATCATATTGCCACACGGTTCATGAACAGGAAGTTTTACACCAATGGCTGCAGCTAAAGGCTCAGACACCAAGTATACTTTTCTTGCCCCAGAGTGTTCGGCAGATTCTTTAACAGCTCTTTTTTCAACTTCCGTTATTCCTGAAGGAACTGCAACAATTACTCGGGGACGAATCAAAAATTTTTTCTGTTGAGACCGCAATATCAAGTCCCTTAGCATAGCCTCTGTAATTTCAAAATCGGCAATAACTCCGTCTTTCATTGGCTTTATTGCTCTTATTTCTTCCGGTGTTTTGCCAAGCATCTCTTTAGCCTTCTTACCAACTGCAATAATCTTCTTTGTCTCTGCCTCTATTGCTACAACCGAAGGCTCATCTACAACTATCCCGTGCCCTTTAACATATACCAAAGTGTTGGCTGTTCCTAAATCAATAGCAACATCATTTGTCATCCAATTCATTAAATAATTCCAAAACATATTTATTCTCCTGCAACTATTTAGTATCTAATTAACTATCTCATAATCTATTATATTTATTGGGTTCTGAATACTATCGTTAAAAGAAACCAAAATATTAAGCTTCTTTCTGTCACTTATATCTGGAATATTTTCAATATTGCATCTTTCTAATTCCATTTGAGAAACATTATTAATCAAAAAAATCGGCGGACTGTTCTTCTCGCCATAAGGAGCAAAGTTATTAAATATTTTTCTAAAAAATTTTAAATTAAAATTTTCTTTCTGCAATTGATAGTCAATGTATATCTTATGATTTAGATATTCTGTGTTTTGAGGAATTGTTGAATTCTTTTTTGCAATTTCTTCTAATTCCCTTTCAATATTTTTAAATTCACTGGCATAGCATGTAAATCCAGCAGCCCTTTTATGACCACCATATTGAATTAAATAACCTTTAATCTTATTAAAGCTTTTAATCCAGTCAAATTCTTCTGGTCCGCGAGATTCTGCAGATAGAATATTATTATCTCTGGTTGTGAGAACTAATGAAGGTATTCTGTATTTATCTGCAATGTATGAAGCGGTTAGACCAATAAATCTAATCGGAATTTTATTATTCTTATCATAATAAATGAATATCTCTTTATAATCCCGATTATTAAACCTTTCATCAATAAATTTTATTGCTGCTTTGACTTCTTTGTTATTTTTCTCTAATCTTCTTTGCAAGATATTATATTTTTCTTTAACTTCAGACAAACAATTCGCTAAAAGAATTTCTACTCCTAAATGATTGCCATTTTTCTCTCTTCCTGCTGTAATTAATTTAATTAGTTTGTTAAAAATTTGAGACTTTGATAAATTTCTGTTTAGTTCAATAAAATATCCTATAAAGAGGTTCTTTGATTTCTCAATATTCTCAATCCGCCAATTGGCGGATGCAAATATTCTATTATCATCAATCAATGGCATTCTATCAGCAATAGTTCCGATTCCAGCTAAAATGGGATATAAATAATCAAATGATAAACCTTTTAACTTCTCAATGATTTTTACAATATTATACACAACTCCAACTCCAGCTAACATATTAAAGGGAAAATTATCATGCCGAGGCAGATCCTTCGGACAATCTTTTCTTTTAGGATTAACAACTGCGAAAGCATCAGGTAATTTGCGAAAGATTATATGATGGTCTAAAACTATCGTATCAATACTATGTTTGTTAAAGAAATCTATTGCTTCAATATCATTAATTCCAATATCAACAGTTATGACTAATTTGGCTTCATCTTTTAATACTTTATCTTTGAAATTCTTCTGAATTCCATACCTTTCATACTCTCTGTTTGGAATATAATAAAAATGGTTTCCTGAACCAAGTTTGGTAAGAAATTTATATAATAAAACTGTACTTGTTACTCCGTCCACATCGTCGTGACCAAATATGAATATCTTTTCTTTTTTCTCTACAGCAGATATTATTCTTTTCGCAGCCTTCTCTCCATCAGCAAGCAAAAAAGGATTACTAAGTTTATCAAGAGTTGGAAAAAGAAACTTCTTATAATTAACAATACCTCTGCCAAGCAGTATTGATTTTTCAATATCCTTGTCTTGATAAGAATTGATAATCCAATTTTCTTTCATTTTTACTTTCTATTAGCCACAAAGTCACTAAGAATTTTTATTGTAATGAAAAGATATTATTATTATTTTATACCTTTGTGACTGAATATTAAAAAGATAATCCCAATTACCGATTAATCTGGGACTTTATATTTAGAGTCCATCTCGGGAATTTTTTTATCTTTTCTTAATTTTTTTGGATTTCTCCACAAATCCACAGAAGAAAAACCGATTGACAACCTTATAAACTCATCCTGATAATAATTTTTTGAAACATTCCCTCTAACTCCCCATATTACTGCAAGACTTACCTTTCCTTTATTTTTTACTTTCAAAGGAATATCAAAACCTAATGTTAAGGCTTTTTCATTTATAAAATTATCATCATTTTTACAGGGTAACTGCTTATAATATACTCCTAATCTTGTAGGAACTTTCCAGAGTAATTTTCTATACGGAAGATATGATATTCCTAACGAAACGAATTTACTATCTCTCTCATCCATTCCTGAATAGGTTGAATTTTTCCAAAAAGAATGCCTGTAATTAGTTTCTGCATATAAAAAGTCTGTAATTTTGATGCCCATTCCCAAACCAATTTGGGATGGAAACTTTATTTTTTCCTTACTTACTTCAATAAAATCAAAATCAGGCTCATATTGAATAGTATGTTTTCTATTTGAATTCATATTTAATGTACTTTCATAATAACCAGCAAAAGAGAATTTGGAAAGAGGAATCGCAAGACCCAGAGAAAAATTTGCACAGTCATATTTTTTTTCAATACTTTCAAGATAGTCTTCAAATCCACTTTCATCAAAATCAATAGATATCTCGTTATTTTCATTACCGAAATTGTAATTTAAATTTACACCAATTAAGATCCCCGAGTTGTTCAGAAATTTTATTTTCTTTGAGAATGATATCCCCATCTGATTTATTGAACCTGTCCTATTTTGCTCTGTAGATATATTACCAATATTCTGAATTGTAATATCCTTACTTGTTTCTAATCCTAATTGATATTTTGAGAGAAAATTAAATCCCAAAAATGTAGTTTTATTAACAGGAATAATAATTTTTATAAATGGAAAATTAGAAATTTTGTCTTTGTATTTACTATTATCGTCTTTAAAATAATTGTAACCAAAAATCAAATTTGAGGAAAAGTTGGCTTTTGATACTGTTCCATTTAACGCAGGATTGCAAATTGAAAAATTCTTTCTAAATATAGAACAGATGCCTGTCTGTCCCATCCCTTTAGAATAATTATCTAAACCAAAATTTTCTTCTACAAATCCTTTTGATGAAAAAATAGAACTTGATGAACATATAGTTGATATAAAAAGTAATATCAACACAAATATTAATTTCTTCACTTTTAATCCTCTCATGCCAAAGGCAGATTATTCAGATAAAATTGGCTTTGTATATGTTATTTTCATTAGTGGCTTTATATCTTCACAAAATTTTAGATATGAAAAATCTTTATTTTCAGTGGTTGATTTTATCAAAGATTGGTTATTTTCCAATTCTCCTCTTGTATATCCTTGAATGATTCCGGTAATATTTATTTTTAGCAAATCATCATCCGAATGAAATTCCGCTTTTTGACATCCAGAAATATATTCATAATCAATATTTGTAGTATCAGAAATATAATATGCTTTTAATCCTAAATATGAATCAGAAATAAATGATGAATCTATCATTGTAGAATCAAAAATAATTTCAGCTTTGTTTACTGTAATTTTTTCAAACTCATCAGAAGATAGTCCAAGTGTATCTGAATTAATATTAAAACTAAAAATAGTTCTTGTCGGATATAGATTCTGGATTATCGGGAAATTTAGAATTTCAGTATAATAAATATTTTCATCATAACCGATAAAAGTATCTTCGGAAACAATGTATATTTTTGTTGTATCAGTACCAGATGAATCAGTATAGCTAATTTTTAAATAGGGATAATCACTGGTTTCAGAGGAATAGAATTCAATAAAATTATATTCCAAATTTCCATCACATTTAAGCATTATACCAAAGTTTGTTGAATCTGATTCTACCCAATTTATTACTAATGTGTCTGAAATAGTAAATGATAAAGTATCCTGACTTTGTAAATTCTCAAATGATATATTATAGTCTGTTTCCTGAAAATTAGTAGGAAAATTTAAACTATCCCAAATTACAGAATTTTCATTCCAGTCTTTATTTACTTTATAGACTTTTATATCAAAATCTTTAATAGAATTGAATAATTTTTTCTTTTTTATCACTATTTCACATGAGTTTATATTGACTGTATCAATCCAGCTCGTATCTGGCAAGTTTTTGAATTTTAAGAGACTTCTTACTTCAACACCGTTAAATTTTCCAACAATCAGTTTACTATTGTCTTGATAATTTGAAGAACCACTAATATAAGATTTTATAAAACTTACAGAATTGGAAAGTGTATCTGTAGTAATTTTATTTTCTATTTCCTCTTCAAAACCAAGAAAATTCTTTTTTTGTGAACAGGATGAAGTAAGTAATAATGTTAATATAATTGTTAAAAAAGTAATTTTTATTTCATTCATATTCATTTTAACCTACAGGTATTTATTAATTAATAAATTAGTAGCAAAAATAGTCTTTGTGGATATGTGGAAAGAGACTAAAAATTTATTGATAATAGACAAGTTATCCATTTTTTTAAGTGGATAGTTTTGTTGATACATTTTTTTTATTCACAATAAGAAATATTTGTTTCATCTGAACATTAAAAATTGTTGATTATTCACAGAAACTAACAGGCTATGTGAATAGATTTGTGAATAAGTCAATAAACAAATTTTTAAAAACCATAAAGACAGGAGAGATATTTTATTCATTAATATTTTCAATTATTTTATTTACTTTTGATTTAAGATTTGGGTCACTGACAAGTTTATTTGAGATAATTTTTTTTGCATGAATTATTGTAGTATGGTCTTTTTTATTATAATGATTTGCAATTTCAAGAAGTGAGATATGTGGTATCAGTTTAGCAGATATATACATAGCTATCTGACGAGGGAAGGCAATCTCTTTTTTTCGGGTGGGTTCTTTTATCTGATTTTTCCCAATTTCAAAATATTTTGCTACCTCCTCTTGAATTATATCTAAAGTAATGGGTTTTTTCGTACTTGTTATTAGGTCTGTAAGAATTTCTTTTACTTCATTAATTGTAATTTGGTATGGCTTTATATTTTTGTATGAAGCATACGCTAATATTTTAACAAGCGAGCCTTCAAGTTGTCTTACATTATCATCAAAAGTATTGGCAATAAAATCGATAGCTTCATCTTTTAGAGTAGCATTTTCTTCTATACATTTTTGTCTTAGAATTGCCACACGGGTTTCGAAATTCGGTCGTTTTATATCTGCAAGAAGTCCCCATTCAAAACGGGAAACCAACCGTTCTTGCAAATCTTGTATTTCATTTGGAGGACGGTCACTTGTAAGAATAATCTGTTTTTTTTCATTGTATAGTGTATTAAATGTGTGAAAGAATTCCTCCTGACTCCCTTCCTTACCAGCTAAAAAATGAATATCATCAATCATAAGGACATCAAAGTTACGAAATTTTTTTTTGAAACGAACAGTTGTATTAGTTTGAATAGCAAAAATCATTTCATTAGTAAAATCTTCAGAGGCAATATACAAGATGTTCATCTTCCTTTTCTTATTATTTATTATAAAGTTTCCAATTGCTTGCATAAGATGAGTTTTTCCAAGACCTACGCCGCCATAAATAAAAAGTGGGTTGTAAATTCTCCCAGGTTTATCAGCCGCAGCCTGAGCAGCAGAATAAGCAAAGTGATTATTATTTCCAACCACAAAGCGTTTAAATGTATATATTTTATTCAAACCAGATTCTTTAGTATAATCTGTAACGCTTTTCAAAGTAGTTTTTTTCTTGTTATTAGATGACCCGATGAAATCAATTTCAATGTTTTGGGCCGTTAGATTGTAAGCTATTTCTTGTAATAAAGATTTATAATGTTGTTCAAGCCAGTCTGCGAAAAATTTTGTCGGGGCTCTAACTGTAAGGGTATTATTAACAAAGCTAAATTCATTTGTTTTTTCAAACCATGTTTTAAAAGTTTGTGAATCTACCTGCTTTTTTAATTCAGGTAAAATTTTTTCCCACATACTATTTGATTCTGCCATATATTCACAGTTTTAGAATGTGTAACTCAATGAATTAAAGTGAGGTAGTTTTGAAACAATAATTTTTATCCACATACTTATCAACATTTTATCCATATCTGTATCTCGCATCCCTATAAAGAATTATACGAAAAAACACCAATAGCAAATAACAGTTATTCACATTGATGAAATTCTAACCTAGAAATATTTGACCAAAATAAGATATGTTTATTTTATGGTGTCAACAAAAAACAAAAATCTTGACACTAAAAACATTTTATAAGGATTGTAAATTTTAATTTTTCCAAAGGATATTCCTCTGGGAGATAGGAGGATTTGTTGTGAAAAGAACTTATCAACCACATAATAGAAGTAGAAAAACCACTCACGGTTTCAGAAAAAGAATGAGGTCAAAAGGTGGGAGAAGAATCTTCAACCGAAGAAGGGCTAAAAGAAGAAAAAGAATATCTGTATAGTAAATTGGTTCACCCCGTTAGATATTTATGTTTTTATATAAATATTATATTATCAGCAATTAGTGGATATAAAAAAGAGTTATAAATCTTTTTATAAATTATCTAACGGGGTAAATTAGTTAATTTATCTATTGTGAAAAGTGTAAGAAAAAATCGTCAATTCAAGCAGTTCAAAGAAAATGGTAAAAGGTATAACAAAAGATTTTTTAGTCTTGTTGTGGTTAAAAATAATGATTATGGTAAGACAGATTTTGGGCTTGCGGTTATTACCTCTAAAAAAATTGGCAATGCAGTAAGAAGAAATAAAATTCGTAGATGGATAAAAGAATATTTCAGAAAATCAGAAAATTGTATACCATTCAACATTGATTATTTGGTTATTGGCAAAACAGGAATTTTTGAGTATGGTTATGAAAATATTATAAGAGATTTGGAAAATGTTATTGAAAAAATTAGAGAAATTTATTTGTAAGATAGTTATAATAATAATAAGTATTTATCAGAAATATGTTTCACCAATGTTTCCTGATACCTGCAGATTTGTGCCGTCTTGCTCTACTTATTCTAAATTAGCATTTGGAAAATATGGCGTATTTAAGGGTTTTTATCTGTCCTTTTGGAGAATATTAAGATGTAACCCATTTTGCGAAGGAGGCAGAGACCCTTTACCGTAAAGGATAAAAACTATGAATAAAAGAACAATACTTGCACTCATACTTATATTTTTTGTATTCTTTATAAGTAATAAATTAATTTGGAAGGAACCTCCACAAAAACAGTTTACTAATGAGCAAGCACAGAAAGCTGTTGTTGAAAAAAATGTAAAGAATAACGAGATATTACCTACAAAATTATCAACTTTGAAAAAACAAAATGAATATTTTAATGATATTGAACTCAACGATAATATTGTTTTAGAAAATAATGCAGTTAAAGTTGTTTTTACTAATCAAGGTGGAAATATCAGGCAGATTTTTTTAAAAGATGTTATGATGGAGGATAAGAGAACACCTGTTGAATTGCTTTTGTCAGACAAGGGTTTATTAAATATTAAGTTCATTACCGAGTCAGATAGTATGAATTTAGCAAATCATAATTTTTCATATAATCAGGATGGTGATATAGTTGAATTTTTCATACAATCAGAAGGCAAAAAAGTTATTCAAAAAGTGTTTCGGCTTAAAGAGAATTATAACCTTTCTATGAATCTCAAGATTGAGGATTTTGGCGTGATAGATTCATATAATTTAGGGATGGACACAGGAGTATATTTTGATTATAAGGGTGATAAGAGATTTAAAAATTATATTAAAGAAGTATCACAAGTTGATAATAAAGTTGTAAAAGTTGGATTAAAAAATGCTCTTAAAGAGGAGAGGTTGTCAGGTAATATAGATTGGACGGTTGTAAAGTCAAAGTATTTTATGTTAGCAGCAATTCCAGGCAGGCGTGTAGATTTAAGGGAAATTTCTGTCTCTGCTGACAATAACTCATTAAAGCAAATCGCAAAAATAGAAGTTTCACGAGTAAAAGTTGATGATAGTTTTGATTTTTATTTCGGTCCCGTTGATTATGAGAATCTACGAGCTTATAATATTGGCTTGGAAAATTCTATGGAATTTGGATGGAAATTAATAAGACCAATCAGTAAATTGGTTTTAAAACTTCTGATGTTTCTTTACAAAATTATTCCTAATTATGGTATTGCAATAATAATAATGTCAATTATGATAAAAGTTATATTTTATCCTTTAACGCATAAGGGTATGAGATCTACTCATAAGATGCAGAAGATACAGCCATTAATTAAAGAGGTTCAATCTAAGTATAAGAATAATCCGCAAAAAGCTCAGAAAGAAGTAATGGCTATTTACAAGGAGCATGGTGTAAGTCCATTAGGAGGATGTTTACCACTTCTTTTGCAAATGCCAGTTTTCTTTGCTCTATATCCTGTTTTTCAATCAACTATTGCTCTTAGGCATGCAGAGTTTGCCCTCTGGATAAAAGACTTGTCAGTTCCAGACCCATATTATATTTTGCCAATTATTATGGGTATAAGTATGTTTTTACAGCAGAAATTGATGTCGCCTAAACCGAGTTCTAATATGGATGAAAAGCAGTTAGCACAAATGAAAACACAAAAGATAATGATGTATGGAATGCCGATATTTTTAGTATTTATTTTTAAATCACTTCCTGCTGGTTTAGTGCTTTATTGGTTTTCATACAATTTACTTTCCATTTTTGAACAAATAGTGATTAAAAAGGGCACAAGAGATTTGGTCTCCCAGAAGAAATAGTTTAGGTTTAATTTTGCATTTTTTATTTTTCATTTTGAATTTAATTGTAGGGGTATGCTAAGCGGGAAGCCAGCGGTGTCCTGTAACCTGCAATCCGCTATAGCAGGGCTGAATTCCTTTCTGCGGGATTTGATGGCTGAGTTTTCTTTTATGCAAGTGATATTGATAGTCAAGTCTAACGCAATCTCAAACTGTGAACCTTGTCAGGACCGGAAGGTAGCAGCAATAAGCAGTCAGTCGGATGTGCCCTTAGTAAACTTGGCTTGAGTTAACTACATAAAAGAGCTTGGAATAGAATCACAAAGATAGGTGCATACCCCTTTTAAAATTTCAAATATCAAATTTCAAATGACAAATGAACGGAAAATGAGGAGTTAAATTTTTTCTAATGAGATATCAGCATATTTTTGGCCCAGTCCCTTCCCGCAGATTGGGAATATCACTCGGTATTGACCCTATTCCATTTAAAACCTGTACATATAACTGTGTCTATTGTGAATGTGGAGGAACAACAAATTTAACAATTGAGCGAAAGGAATATATTCCAATAAAAGACATAATTAATGAATTGAAAGATTATCTCGACAAAAACCCCAAATTGGATTATATTACTTTTTCCGGTTCTGGTGAGCCAACTTTAAATATAGGTATAGGAAAAATCATTGAATTCTTAAAGAGCAATTATCCTTATTATAAAATTGCAGTTTTAACAAACGGTTCTTTACTATTTGAAAAAAGTGTGAGAAATGAAATAATCGGTGCAGATTTGGTTATGCCTTCTTTGGATGTGGTTTCTGAGCAAGCATTTAGGCGAATAAATAGACCTCCCAAAAGTTTAGAAATACAGAAAATTGTCTCTGGATTAATAGAATTCCGCAAAGAATTTGAAGGGCAAATTTGGTTGGAGGTATTTATAGTCCCTGGGCTTAATGATACAGATAACGAGTTGAAATTATTGAAAGATGCAATTAAGAAGATTAAACCTAACCGTGTGCAGATTAACTCTCTTGATAGACCAGGAACAGAGAATTGGGTCCAGCCTGTTAGCAAAGAAAATATGGAAAGGATTGTTTCACTCTTTCAGGATTTACCTGTTGAAATCATTGCGAACTTCAAACCAAGGGAACAAATTGCCAGTTTTGACTTTAATATAGAAGAGCGGATATTAGCCACGATTAAAAGAAGACCTTGCACAGCCGAAGATTTATCAGAAACACTTGGAATTCATATTAATGAAGTAAATAAGTATTTGCAGACGCTTCTAGAGAGAAGAATAATAGAAAGTCAGAATTTAGAGAGAGGGGTTTTCTTCAAGACTATAAAGGATGGAAAATAGGAAACAACATAATGATTAAAATTTAAAATGAATCTCATAATCTGGTTCAGTTTTCTTTTATCTTTAACACTAATGATAATAATCGCCCGAAAGAGTATCTGGCTTGGTTTTATTATCGGTGCTCTGGTGCTTGGCGTATTCAATCTTAGTTTTAAAGAAATATTAGTCCAAACCCAAAAGACTATAACCAACCCATCAATCTTGTTGCTCGCACTTGCTGTTGGGCTGATTCCACTCATTGGCGGAACGTTAGAAATTTCTGGACTTATGGATGACCTTGTTAATAATCTTAAAATGAAAAGGAAATCATTTCTTATGTTTGGTCCAGCGTTTCTTGGAATGTTGCCAATGCCCGGAGGTGCTTTGCTTTCTGCTCCATTAGTTTTAAGAGCTGGTTTAGATATATCTGATGAGCAATTTTCATCCATAAATGTTTGGTTCAGGCATACACTTCTCTTGATTTATCCACTTGGTGCTTTGTTGGTAACGACCAAGATGGCAAATCTTAATCTTTATACTGCGATGTTATGCCTTATTCCTGGATTTCTTCTGATGGTTTTTCTCGGTTATATTTTTTTGTTGAAAGGAATTAAGGGCAACCTTCAAAATAATAATAAATCCAATATAAAAAAACTTCTTGTCCCAGTTGGAATAATCCTATCTGCTCCAATTATTCACATCATTTTAATGAGTATTTTTAGAAATCTTATTCCTGAGATACCTCTTTTAGTAGGTGTTTTGACAAGTCTTATTCTTGCTTTTTCCTTTGGAAAACTAAATTTTAAAAAGGTAATTCCCATTTCAATAAAGATGAAACCATGGAAATTTTTTCTAATAATTATCGGAATGTTTCTCTTTCTGAATATATTTCAGATGTCAAATATATCAAAAGTTATAGCTGATATAGTATTTTGCAAAAGTTTTTTAGTTGTAGGGATTGCTGCATTCTTGGGTTTTGTAACAGGTAGGGTTCAGATGCCTTTTGCAATATTATTGCCTATTTATTACTCAAAGTTTGGAAGTGGGGCAATGACATATTTGGTTTTTGCCGTGATGTTTTTTTCTACTTTTATGGGATATATTATTTCTCCTATACACCCTTGCGTATCTGTTTCTATTGAATTCTTCGGTTCAACATTAAAGGATTTTTTTAAGAGAGCAATTTTGCCTGCTGGAATATCATTGTTTGTTGCTCTTATCATATCTATAGTTTGTGTGTGA
>JAYEOL010000041.1:25547-50564 GCA_034722995.1 Candidatus Cloacimonadota bacterium
GTGTTTTATGAACGAAAACAAAAAATATAATCAGGAGGTAATATTATGATAGATAGGACAGTCAAAATCTTAGGTGAGGATGCTCAATATTTATTAGAGCATAAATGTGAAACAATCCCCAAAGCGGCTCTTCATCTTCCGGGACCTGATTTTATAGACCATATTTGCGTTATTTCAGACAGGAGCAGTGCTGTTTTGAGAAATTTACAAACCGTATTTGGCCATGGTAGATTAACGGGGACAGGATATCTTTCCATACTCCCTGTTGACCAGGGCATAGAACATTCAGCAGGTGCTTCTTTTGCACCCAACCCCATTTATTTTGACCCTGAAAATATCGTGAAACTTGCAATTGAAGGAGGGTGTAATGCCGTTGCCTCAACACTGGGAGTATTAGGCGTGGTATCAAGGAAATATGCTCATAAAATTCCATTTATTATGAAGATTAACCACAATGAACTTCTAACTTATCCAAACTCTTATGACCAAAGGCTTTTTGCTTCGGTCCAGCAAGCATTTGAGATGGGAGCAGTCGCAGTTGGTGCAACTATCTATTTTGGCTCGCAAGAATCTCGCAGACAGATAGAGGAGATTTCCATAGCATTTGAAGAAGCTCATTCACTTGGAATGTTTACGGTTCTCTGGTGCTATTTAAGAAATTCTGCTTTTAAACAAGATGGTATTGATTATCACACCTCTGCTGATTTAACAGGACAGGCTAATCATTTAGGTGTTACCATAGAAGCGGATATTGTAAAGCAAAAACAACCGACTAATAATGGTGGATATACTGCTCTTCATTTTGGTAAAACCCATCCATTAGTATATGAAAAACTCACAAGTGACCATCCAATAGATTTGACACGATATCAAGTAGCAAATTGTTATATGGGAAGAGTTGGATTGATTAATTCTGGCGGTGCTTCAGGTGAAAATGATTTACAGCAGGTAGTGAAAACAGCAGTAATAAATAAAAGAGCAGGCGGAATGGGTATTATATCCGGAAGGAAAACCTTCCAAAAACCAATGAAAGAAGGTGTCCAGATATTCAATGCAATCCAGGATGTCTATCTTGATAAAGATATAACTGTAGCATAGAGAGATAAAACGCAAAGGTAAAAGATTAACCACCTTCACTCCCGATATAATCGGGACGGTGGTCAGGAAGATGAAAATAACATACCCCCTCCGATGAATCGGAGACCCCTCTTGTTGAGCGGAGCGAAATCCCGATTTTTCTCGGGGAGAGGGGTGGATTCCCGATTCTTTTCATCGGGAAGACGGGGTGTGTACACCTGCGTGCTATTTACATATGAAGATTATCTATTTTGCAGGCCTTATGAAATTAATATCAAGGAGAAAGGCATGAACTACGAAGGCAAAGCTTTAACTATTGCTGGCTCCGATTCAGGCGGAGGAGCTGGCATACAGGCAGATTTGAAGACTTTTCACGCTTTTAATGTCTTTGGTATGTCTGCAGTAACATCTGTAACATCACAGAATACTTTGGGGGTGCGCTCTATTCATGATATCCCCTCAAATGTAGTTGGCGACCAAATAGATATGATAATGAAAGACATCGGAACAGATGCAACAAAGACCGGAATGGTCTCAAATAAGGAAATAATAGAAATAATTGTAGATAGGGTTGAAGAACACAAAATAGAAAAGTTGGTTGTTGACCCTGTTATGATTGCAAAAAGCGGTGCTCGTCTCTTAAGAAAAGATGCAGAGAAGGCACTTATAGAAAATTTACTACCTGTAGCTTTTCTTGTAACACCTAATGTTTTTGAAGCAGAAATAATTAGTGGCATAAGCATTAAAAATATTGAAGATGCTAAAAAATTAGCTAAGCTTATTCAAAAAATGGGAGCAAAAAATGTCCTTTTGAAAGGTGGTCATCTTTCAGGTGAAAATGCAATTGATATTCTCTTTGATGGCAAGGGTTTTACTTATTATGAAAAAGACAAGATTGACACAAAAAATACTCATGGAACCGGTTGCACCTTTTCTGCTGCTATAACCGCTGGATTAGCTAAAGGAGTGACTGTTTACAATGCCATCAAAGTTGCGAAGGATTACATTACAAGAGCAATAAAAAATGCACCTACTAATATAGGGAAAGGGCATGGACCCCTCTATCATAATATTAAACCATTGGAAATATCAGTATTTGAGGAAACTGCGGAGGATTTTGATAAATGGTTTAGCAAAAACGAAATTGTCTTTGAATCTGAATTTTTGGCAGAAAAGCATTTTTTATCTAATCCCAAGAATTCAGTTAGTATTGGAGTTGGAAGTGGGTTATTTGCATCAAGGTTGGGTATTGAATACGGCGTAGAACCCTCAAAAGAAATGGCAAAATTAGCTGAAAGAAGAGGGATTAAAGTTAAAATAGGAACTGCTGAAAAAGTTCCTTTTAAAGATGAAAGATTTGATACAGTCCTGCTAAGTACTATTCTTAGTTATGTAGATGCTCCCCCAAAAGCAGTAAATGAAGCATATCGTATTTTAAAACACAACGGAAAAGTTGTTGTCTCATTTCTTGCAAGAGAAGGTTCTTATGCGATGATGTACGATTTAGCATATCTGCGAGGGAAACACGATCCTGCTACTGCTCCTAAAGCTCCATATCCAGTTAAATTTATCAAAGATACTTATTGGCGTTCCACAAAGGAAGTAAGTAATCTCTTAAAAAAAGCTGGCTTTGTTGATTTAAAATATGTGCAAACCTTTACAAAACATCCTAAATACACAAATGATATGATAGAAGAGCCAATAGAGGGTTATCAAAAAGGGGATTACATAGTTATTCAGGGGAGAAAGCGATGACTATTTCAGCGAGACTTAGAAAAGATGCAGACGATATATGGAAGAAGATATTTGAACATCCATTTGTGACAGAATTATATGAAGGCACTTTGCCCATAGAAAAATTCAAGTTTTATGTCTTGCAGGATTACAACTATCTCATTTCTGCTATTAGAAACTTTAGCATTATTGCTTCCAAATGTGATACTGTGAAAGCTATGAGAGAAGTCGTGGAAATTTTACATCTTGAATCAATAAGTGAATTTAGAGGTTATGAAAAATTATTAAAAGAATTAGGATATACCCTTGCGGATGCTGTCAATGTTCAGCCCATTCCTATGAATGTATCTTATGTAAATTTTCTTCTCTCAACAAGCTCATTGAAATCTTATGCAGAAGCTATCACATCTGTGTTACCATGTTTCTGGACTTATGCTGAGATCGCAGAGTATCATAAAGATAAATTGCAAAAAAATGGAAATAGATTATATACAGAATGGGCTTCGGTGTATTTTTCAGAAGATTATCTAAATTTAGTTAAGAAAATTAGAAATCTTGTGGATAATGCTGGTAGAGATTTTTCGTATGAGAAGTTAAGAAAAATATTTATAACTGCAAGCAGATATGAATATATGTATTGGGATGCAATTTATAATATGCAGACCTGGGCTATTTAGCGTTTATCCATAAGGGCCCCGCCCGTTCTCCGTAGCACTGCGAAGGGTGAATTAGATAAAAATTCTATAGAATGTTTCCAAGATGTTATATATAGTCCCGATATATCGGGACGGGATAAATTTAAAACTTGAGTTACCCCGATGAATCGGGATGACTTAAGTTTTCTGATTAAATTATTATAAGCGGAGATTACAAAAAATTTTTTTCTAAATAACTTTTTATTTGACAGGTGAAATTATAAGATTAAGTTATGAACATAAGTTCATTAAAAGTTATATTAAAATTAAACACTTTTTATTTTATAAAGAGTGTCTGATATGGAGGTAATCGTATGAATAAGAAACTTTTTTACTATCCGCTAGTAATTGGATTGTTAGTTTTTGAAATGTTAACAGTTGGCTGTAATAAAAGGTCAGAGTATCAGGCAAAACAAAAGGAAAAGAGTCCATTGAGAACAAAAGAACTTCAAAAACCAATCTCTCCAACTGATTCGCAAATTTACATAGAGATAAAAGCAGAAGGAGAAATTCTTCATTATCAAAGAGAAACTTTTTTGAATGAAGAGGATTTTTCTGAAATTCTAAAATCAAAAGAGAAATTTCAATCTGAAAAGACGGATGCTTTTAAGAAAATCCTGAAAAGATACAATAGACAAATCGTTAATCCTAATATGGAATTTGACGAAGCGAGAAAATCCATTGCTTTTATTTGTGATATAACCGGTGCAAAAGAGGGAACTTGGTTTGACTTTGATTGGTTTTTAAGACCTCTGAGTTTAGACTTTCTTGATAATCATTTTGAAAGAAGAGAAAAAGAACTTTTCTGGGAAGGGAAAGTTGATGGTAAAATGACAAGAATAAGCATAAAATTTCCTTTCAGCATTTCTAATTGCCATGAGCATGTCTGGGCCAAATAATAAATATAGAATTGTGTATAAAGCTAAAGAGGAGCAAAAATGAAGATTACAATAATCTATGACAACACCACTTACAAAAAGGGACTTCGTTCTGATTGGGGTTTCTCTTGCCTCGTAGAAATTGAGAATACTCCAAGGATTCTTTTTGACACTGGAACAAATGGTTCTATACTTCTTTATAATATGAAAAAACTAAACATAGACCCCACTTCTATTGACGAAGTCTTTATCTCTCATTCTCATTTTGACCATACTGGCGGTCTATCAGCTTTTCTTAATGTGAACAATAATGTTAAAGTTTATGTGCCTGTTTCATTTAGAGGAGTTCGTGGAGCAGAGGAAGTAATATCTCTAAGTGAACCTTTAAAGATTCATGATAATGTTTTTTCTACTGGTGAACTGGATGCAATAGAACAAAGTATGGGAGTTAAAACAGAAAAGGGCATAGTTCTGGTTGTTGGATGTTCACATCCTAGAATGTCACATATTCTTGATGCAGCCTCGCAATTCGGGAAAGTGTATGCAATTATTGGTGGTATGCATGGATTCAGCGAGTTCGGGCTGTTTAAAGATTTAGAACTAATTTGTCCTACACATTGCACACAACACAAAGCAGAATTAAAATCTTTATATCCAGAGAAGTATATTGAAGGTGGAGCGGGAAGGATAATTGAAGTTTAAGAAAAACATATTTTCTGACGAAAATTTTATAAGTTCTTTTTGTTATTCATGTTCTCAATGAAAGAAAAAAGATAGAAATATAGAATAAAGGAAATTAATATAAAAAAGAATAAGGAGGTGATCTAAATGCCAAAAGTTGTATTTGATTATAGCAAATGTAAAGGTAGTGGTGAGTGTGTTGAGAACTGTCCCGTTGAGATTCTTGAGCTCAGTGAAAACAAAAAATGGTGTAAACCCATAGACGATAAAGTAGAAAACAAAGAAGCAGTTGAGGGGTTTTACCAGAAAGTTGATGAAAAAGAGCACGGCGAACCAAATTTGGAAATAGAGTTTGAGATGCCTGATTGCATAGAGTGTAGGGTTTGTGAAACATCTTGTCCTGAGGAAGCAATACGGATAGAAGAGTAAGCAGTATCTACGCCCTTTGCCATACATAGAAGGAGGAGCCGGAAGGATAATTGAAGTTTAAGAAAAACTATAATAGCATAGCGCGGTTTACCCCGTTAAATAATTCACATTGTCCATTCTCCGTAGCACTGCTAAGGATGAATTATATAATTTCTTATCTTCTTTGGTTTGTTATATTTAATGGGGTAAACCGCAAATATCAAATGTCAAATTATAAATTACAAATAAATTCCAAAATTTAATAACCAAATGACCAAAATGTTTTATTTCAGTCATTGTAATTTATTTTTATTTAGAATTTTGGATTTGAAATTTATTTGTTATTTGGTGCTTGCCCGTCCTCCGCAGAAGCTCTGCTTCGGAGGATGGATAATTTGGAATTTAATTTCTTGCGCAAAAAACAAAGACTTAACTTGTAATACTATAAATATTGATATGTCAAACATCAACTTAAAAGAAGAATACTGGAAAAGGAGGGAGAAAGTCCGTTTATCCTTGATTAAATGGGGGATTAAAAAGGGATTAGTAAATGATATTGATAGTGAACATTCAGTTGGTGTTTTAGAAAAAATTATTAAGGCAACCAAAGAAAGAAATCCCAAAAATCCTGCTGAATATTTTCTAAAAGGCTTGAATTATTCAAGGATAAAACACGGAAGACCATCTTTCTCAGTCTCTTTAAAAAACAATAAAAGCAACTTCGGGAGTATTGAAAATGGATAGAAAGAAAATTTTAACTTTGAAGCAAAACGAACTCTTAGATATAGTTAATAAAAGATTTGATATTACAATTAGCGGGTTGGAAGATGCGAAAAATCTCTCGGATGCCTGGAAAATAGTAGAAAGATTAGAGAAAAAAGGCTGGAGATTTGATATTATTAGCGCTAAAGCATTAAAACAAGTTGATGGATTAAGATTAGAAAATGGTAATCCTGTAACTATATTCGCGCAGTATGGCTATTCTCCACATTTTGAAAGCATTACAGAAGGGATTTGCAAAACGGCCTTAATTGCATTAAATATAATGGAAAGGGCGACAGCATAAAGGGAAAACAAGAGCCTCAATTTTCTTGCCACCAGTATATTTAAATAGATTATTTGTAATCTAATCAGATATTGGATAACTATGTCTCAAATAAAAATAAACGAATTAGAAATAAGTAAACTCTACTCAGAAGAGTTAAATATTTTTCTGAAAGAGAATAATAATAAAGAACTTTTTAAATGGTTCTTAGCCAGCATTCTCTTCGGAGCTCGGATATCAGAAACTATTGCAAAGAATACATACAAAACTTTTGAAAGATATGAACTTTTGAGTCCAGAAAAGATATTAAAAGCAGGTTGGGATTTCTTGATAAATCCAATTATGAGAGAGGGCGGTTATGTCCGTTATGATGGGAAAACATCTACACAGATTTTGCGAAATTGCGAAACTCTCATAAAAGAATATAAAGGAAGTTTAAAAGAACTACATAATATAGCCAAAGACAGCAAAGACCTGGAAAATAGATTAACTGATTTTTATGGCATTGGTCCAATAACCGTAAACATCTTTTTAAGAGAATTAAGACCTTTTTGGGAAAAGGCAAATCCAGAACCTTTACCAATTATAATGAAAGTTGCAAGAAAATACAAAATAGATTTAAGTAAATATGATAGGAAGAGCCTGACCTTTGTTAGAGTTGAAGTGGGTTTATTAAGACTAAGAAGAAATAAAGAAGTGGTAATTTAATTCTTACAATTATCTATTTAAATATGCCTAAAACAAAGCCGTTTGATGAAAATTATGAACAATATGAGGAATGGTTTGAAAATAATAAATATGCCTATTTGTCAGAATTAAAGGCAGTCAAACACTTTATTCCTGAAGATAAGAAAGGGATTGAAATCGGAATTGGCAGTGGAAAATTTGCTATTCCTTTAGGGATAAAAGTTGGTGTTGAGCCATCAAAAGCTATGGCAAAATTAGCAAGAGAAAGAGGTTTGAAGGTTTACATCGGAGTTGGAGAAAAATTGCCTTTTGAAAGTAGCTCATTTGATTTTGCGTTGATGGTAACAACAATCTGCTTTTTAGATGATGCTGAAAAGTCCTTTTCTGAGGTAAAAAGAATTCTCAAACCTGGCGGCTCATTTATAATTGGTTTTGTGGATAAAGAAAGTCCATTGGGAAAGCAATACTTAAATTTTAAAAATGAGAATATCTTTTATAAAATTGCAGAATTCTTTTCAACAAAACAAGTGATAGAAATTTTAAAAAATACTGGATTTAAAGATTTTGAAGTAGTTCAAACTGTGTTTGGAGAGCTGTCTTTTATAAATAAGATACAGAATTTCAAGGAAGGCTACGGTGAAGGCGGTTTTGTTGTCATAAAAAGTAATGTATAATAAAATTATTTGCTATCAAAATAAAGGAGAAGTCATGAGCGTAAAAATCACAAAAGAAGATGTTTATAAAAGAATTGAAAAGATTGAGCATCCAGAAATTAGTAAAACTTTTAAAGAATTAGGAATGATTGGAGAAGTCAAAATTGAGAATAATAAAGCTACCATAAATATAATCCTACCAATGCTGTCTGTTCCTATAATACTAAAAAATATACTTGTAAGTTTTATTAAGGAATCTATAAAAGATTTTGACTTGGAATTGCAGATTGAATTTTCAGAGATGAATATAGAAGGGAGAATGAAATTTTTTGAAATGTCAAAGGCATATTGGAAGGGAACTATTTAATTAGTGTCTGTCCGTAAACCCCGTTAGATGTTTACTATCTCACGGGGTAAACTATGTAACTTGAGTTAAGTTCGCTTTAGCTGACTTGACTTAAGTTTTTTTGAAATATGATTATTTCAATTTTTGAGCATGCTTTAATGATTACCGGCTTCGTCTTTGTGATGATGCTGGTAATTGAGTATATCAATGTTCAGACCAGAGGTGTTTGGCATGACTCTCTAAGAAAGAGTAAGTGGAAACAGTATCTTCTATCAGGATTTTTGGGGGCAACTCCTGGATGTTTGGGTGCATTTACTGTTGTTGCATTATATTCTCACAGAATAGTTTCTTTTGGTGCTCTTGTTGCAGCTATGATTGCCACCAGCGGAGATGAAGCATTTGTGATGCTTGCCTTATTTCCGGGGAAAGCACTGTTTTTAACAATTATAATCTTTGTTATTGGAATCGTCTCTGGATATTTTGTGGATAAGTTCCTTCCACTTAAATTCTTAGATAAAGAGATTCAATTACATAAACTGGCACTTCACGAAGAAGAAGCGTGCATTTGTTATCCTAAAGGACAGATTCTCACCCAACTCCGTCATTGTTCATTCCAGAGAGCTTTATTGATAGTTTTTCTGTTAATTTTTATTATAGGATTGGTTTTTGGAGAGATTGGTTCCGAGAAATGGAATTGGATTAAAATTACACTCCTTATTGCATCTTCAATTTCCCTCTTCATTGTCACAACTGTGCCAGAGCACTTTTTAGAGGAGCATCTCTGGAGACATATTGTAAAAGTTCATGTGCCCAGAATTTTTATGTGGACTTTTGGAGCTCTTTTTGCAATGCACTTTATAGTTAATGTTCTTCATCTTGAACATTGGATAGCAGCTAATAAATTGGTTATTCTGATTATTGCATGTTTAGTTGGGCTAATACCTGAGTCTGGTCCTCATATGATATTTGTTACTTTATTTGCTCAAGGGGCAATTCCATTCAGCATACTTATTGCAAGTTCAATAGTACAAGATGGACATGGTATGCTTCCAATGTTAGCAGAATCAAAAAGAGGATTTGTGTCTGTTAAACTTGTAAATCTTTTAGTTGGGTTTTTAGTTGGAATTTTATTCTATTTTATTGGATGGTAATAAACCGTTGGAGAGGATGTATGATTGATTGGTTGGATGAATTTTATGAGCTGTCATCCGCCAGTTGGCGGACTGACATTTCATGCCAGAGACAAATCCGCCTTTGGGGGGAGGTCCTTTGGAAAAGATATTCAGTGGTTCAAGTTCGTCATGGAGTGGTCCGTTCTTCGTAGTCCCGATTCAATCGGGACGAAGGATGAATCCATGACGACTCCTCGGACAATGGACAAAAAAGAGATTTTCAATGAAGAAGAAAAATTTTATCTCATCTTTCCTTAAAGCTATTAAAAGTTTTAGCAAAGGGCTTCCAATTATGCTTGGAGTTATTTTGTGCATGGGATTGTTTCAGGTATATATTTCTAAACAATTGCTAAAAAATGTGTTTGTCGGACGAGTCATTCAAGACACATTTTTGGGCTCAATTATTGGCAGTATTACTGCTGGGAATCCTATAAATAGTTATATCATTGGCAAGCAGTTGTTGGATAATGGAGTCTCTCTTTTTGCCGTTACTGCTTTTATTATTTGTTGGGTATCTGTTGGTATTGTTCAACTTCCTTATGAAGTATCAATTATGGGTAAAAGTTTTGCACTATCCAGAAATTTAGTAAGTTTCTTTCTATCCTTTTTTGTATCAATTGCCACAGTTTTTGTTTTGCAGGTGTTATAGTATGGGGAAAAAGCAAAAGAAGAAAAAGATTCCTAACAGTATCTACTTTTTGATAGTAGTTATCTTTATATTTATTATGTTGTTTTTGGTTGACTCTGAAGGTGCAAAGGAATCACTAAAAATCAGTTGGAAGATAACTAAAACGATTATCCCAATTATAATAATAGTTATTATCTTTACAGCTATTACAGGTTATTTCCTAAGTCCACAAAAAATCGCTAAATATTTAAGTAAAGGTTCTGGTATTAAAGGTTGGTCAATAGTAGCAGTGGGTGGAATTATTTCTCACGGTCCCTCTTTTGTTTGGTATTCGATGATTCAAGATTTACGCGAAAAAGGTATGAGCTCCGGCTTAGCTGCTGTTTTTTTCTACAATCGCGCTATTAAGATACCACTTCTGCCAATGATGATTTTTTACTTTGGCTGGCAGTTTGTGGTTGTGCTAAGTTTGCTAATGATTGCTGGTTCCCTCATTGTGTGGAAAGTAATGGACTTTATAAATGCATAAAAACATAAGAAACCAAAAAATCATAGCAGTTCTTGGTGGGAATATTGCCACAAAAAAAATATGCAAAAAAGCATATCAAGTTGGGCAAATCATTGCTGAAAAGGATTGTATACTTTTATGTGGAGGACTTGGTGGTGTTATGGAAGCATCTGCTAAAGGTGCTAAAGAGAATGGTGGATTAACAATCGGGATTTTGCATGGAACAAATAAAGCAGATGCAAATCCTTACATTGATATTCCAATAGTTACAGCAATGTCTAATGCACGAAATGCAATTATAGCACGCACCTGCGACCTTGCAATTGCAATAAATGGAAAATATGGCACCCTCTCGGAGATTGCATATTGTCTGAATTTTGGAAAAACCGTATTAGGAATTGATACTTTTCAAATTGAAGGAATAACCAAAATTGAAAGTATAGATGAAATAGAAAAGTTTTTATGATTTATAAACCATATTTCAAATTATACTACAGCTTGTAAGATTAGCTTATGTTGATAATTGAATATAGTTATTTTGAATTTTCCTTCCTCAGTTTCTATAATGCCATAACTGGCAATTCTTCCTTGCTTCGCCGTAGCCTTGTTTTGCCATGGCTTTCCTCTAGGGCGGCTTCGCGAAGGCAAGCCTTTTTCCTCTTCTGAATGCAAATGACCTGGATTAAAGTAAATTCCTTTTTTACTATTTGCCAATTCCCAATTGTGAGTATGACCAAAGAGATATAAATCTGCTGTTCCTTCTATATCATCTCTTGAATGAATAAGTATAACTTTCCTACCATTTATCGTGATTTCCTTTTGTTTTGGTAGGCTGCCATCTTTGTATTTAGGATGAAAAATTCCTGGAACTTTTATAACTTCTTTGCCTTCAGTAAGATTTGGAAAATTATCCATATCTTCATAATCATCACCAAGATGGATGATTATGTTGCTGTCTAAATTTGCTTCTAATACATTTTCTAATATTTTTAGATTTTGGTGTGTATCACTGAGGACTAAGATTTTTGGCATATTTCCCTCTTTAGTTATTTCTTTTTAGGAAATCCATTTATTTGTGCGAAAACGCGTCCCGACGAGTCGGGACAAAGTTTTCGCTTGTGCAGATACGCTGAAAGTTTGTCGTTACGCTCCTCATTTCAGCACTCCGATTTCAGATTGTTTCAATTTCTTATCTTTACAAAGGTAAAATCGTAATAGCCCATGACTTTGGACCTGCATGCGTGCCAGTCACTGGTGACATAGTTGTTTGATAAATTTCTCTACAGTTAAATTCTTTTTGAATGATTTCTTTTAGTTTGTTGGACCAGTTACGATTAATTGCATCCTCAATAAATATATCCAATTTATTCGTCTTATACCCTGCAAGTATCTTTCTAATTCGTTTAATCGTAAAATTTAAAGTTTGTTGATGTGTGCGGACAATACCAATCAATTCGTGCATTCCCTCATTATCAAATCTTATTAATGTTTTTATAGAGAGAACATTTCCCAGAAGATATTGTAACTTTCCGATTCTACCACCTTTATATAAATTTTTCAAAGTATCCAGGCAGATGACTTCTCGCATTTTGAATTTCCATTCTTTTATCTTTTTGGCAATGTTTTCTATCGTTTCACCAGATTTTATTAATTTAGCCGTTTCAATAGCCATAAGTCCCTGTTTGCCAATAGCTGCTTTTGTATCAATCAGATACACTTTTATATTTTTTAATGATTGAATGGCTTTTACAGCATATCCATAAGTTTTCGTATATTTGTCAGAAGCACAGAGAAAGATAATCTGTTTATAATTTTTTGCAATTTCTTCAATTGTTCTTTTTATATCAGAAATATTAGGAGATGCAGTAGTTGGTAATTCAGGAAGATTTTCAAAATAAGAATAATATTCCTCAGAAGAAATATCCACTCCATCT
This sequence comes from Candidatus Cloacimonadota bacterium, assembly GCA_034722995.1. NCBI lineage: Bacteria > Pseudomonadati > Candidatus Cloacimonadota > Candidatus Cloacimonadota bacterium. Next base: position 37,994 of record JAYEOL010000041.1, read on the forward strand.
TTTAAGGATTTGTCCTTAAGGTTTAGATAATAAGGAATTACAGTAATATTGTATTTTTTTGATAAGTCTTCTGATATACTGCCGATACTGCCGGTAAGCACGCCTATTTCTTTTTTCTCCATTTTGGTCTCCATAGAATTATTTTATATACACAATTTTGAGTTGTCAATAATCATCTTCTCCACTTTCTCTTTTGCTTCATTGAGGAGTTGTTTTGCTTCTTGGTGAGCTTGATAAGATTGCCTTACGAAATTAGAGATTTTTTGCTGTGTAGACCTTGATAAAATTGGAATATGCATATTTTTTATTTGGTCAGGTCTCCAGTGGATTATAACAGATCCACCTGTATCTCGCTCCATCTGATATTGACCAACAATAGAATTTATTAGAAGTGTTAAATATTCAGGTTCTAAATTTTCTTTTATCTTTAAGCGTAAAATACCACTTGAAATAATTCCTTCAATTGACTCTTTTACAACATAAGACATACCAGGGCTTGCATCCTTTGTTAAAAGGATTTCTCCTAACTTAGGTTGATAATTTTCTCTTAATTCTTGATAAAAATCATCTGAAAGATATTTTTGATTATTATCATTTATTCCAAATTTAGAAAGATTACTTACACGAATAAACGGTTTTCCTTCTTCTTGATATTTTTTGCTTCCTGGTTCAATCCCTTTTTGGATAGTTACCAATTCTCTTATTTTCTTTAATTCAAATTTATCTTTGAGATAGTCTATTAACTTTTTATATTTCGGTTGAAAGTATTCAGCATCTGTGCGGTTAGCGGTTTTTACATTAGAAAAATTAACCACATACGACAAATCATCTTCCACTTCAAAATCTTTTAATCCCAACTCTTCCAAGAGAAGATTTTCAGCTTGGTTATAAAAAGAATTTGTTAAATCAATTTTTTTCTGTAATTTCTCAAAATATTTAGCAATCTCTAATTGTTTTCTCTGGGATATTACTGGAACTTTAAACAATTTAACCTGATTAGTATTTAGATAAGATTGAGCATTCCCAGTAACTAATCTTGAAATTTGTAATTGACCAATACGAGAGGCAAAAAATAATCCTGCGAATAAAGAATCTATTTTCTTCGAAGTTATCCTAACTCTAGCTATATTTTGGTTTATATTACCTTTTTTAATAGAATTTTGGACAATTGCTAATTGTCCAATGGTGGTGCCAACTGCAGCGAAGAGAATATCCCTTGGTCTAATTGATGATTTTTTATTATCAAAATGAAATTTCTCATCACAAAAAACTAATTCTGAGTTATTTACTGTAAGTAGACTGAAATTCTGAGATCGCACAAATGGAATTCCCTGCTTATAAAAAGATGCTCCACTTGGTGTTGTTCCATATGCAATTTCAGATATTTCAGCAAGAGTATAATAACTATGCGATGAAATAACTGCTTCATTATTTAAATATTCTGGCTGATAATATTCTGCATCCAGCCGGTGTGATCCTTCAAGTTGAGATTTTTTTATGATGGAATAGGTAATCATTGCTTTAACTCAAAAATTGGCTGTTGAATTTCAAAATATTTCATTCTGAATTTTTCAAATATATTTCTATCTTTTTCTAAATCCGACTCATAATCTTTAAGTGCTTTTTTAAAATATTCCCAGAATCCTAAGATGTTTAATTGCATTATTTTTATACCAAAACCTTTCCATAATATTTTTATATCTTCATCTCTATAAATTTCTACACCTAAACCTAATGAACGACCGTGTATTAGCCCATTTCTAAAAGAACAATAAAGAATATTGGCAGCATTTTTAACTACCTTTTTATTTTTCCTGAAATAAAACTTCTCTTCAAAATTTAGGTTAAAAAAAACCGGCATATATTTTTTTAAAAAATCTACGAAAGATTCTCTTATTTTTCCAGGTTTAATTCTACCTACATAAAAGCCAGCCAAAGAATCTATAACACTACAAATTAACTTTGCTGCAGCTACATCATACTCGTTTTGAATCAAAAATTCTATTGGGGCTAAATTTTGTTTTTTAAAATTTTCCCAAAATTTTTTCTCGTAGTACCCAAGCAAATTACCTCCAAAACTTTAATCCTTGTTCTTTTGCAAACCTTACAAATCCTTCAGCGATTTCATCGAGGTCATGTTCAAGAATTGGTCGTCCTTTTTCATCTAAAACCTTATTTCCTAATTTATTTTTTTTAAAGATGTATTCTCCAGAATTATCTTTACCAGGTTTTTTGGAAACAGCCATAAAAATTGGATAATCCTCAAGAGGCTGTTCATTATTTCCCCATTTTTGCAAAAACAGAACAGATGTTTTTGTACCTGTATGCGGTTTGAAAGTATTTACATGAAGTCCAACTACTGCCAAAATTCTTGCTTCATCAAAAAGCCAATTACGGATATATTCTGTATTGGTATTATTTAATATACCCTGTGGTAAAACAATTGCCATTCTTCCCCCGTGATTAAGAAAATCCAAACATCTTTCAATAAAGAGTATATGACGCTCGACTTTATTTTTCAAATGTCCTCTTTTGTTTTTGCTGAAAAAATATTGTCGCAACATTGCCTGGTCTCTAATCTCACCAGCAAAAGGAGGATTTGTTAAAAGCAGTTTAAAGTCGCAATAACGAAAAGTTTTTTGATTTTCTTTTTCATCTTCAGGATTCTTAAAATGAGTCAAAAGTGATCTCAATTCAGAACGAGCTTTTTCTTTTTCTTGTTCGTTCCCTTGCCAATCTCGTGCATCTAAAGAGTTTAGTTTATACACATGTGAGCGTCCATCCCCAGCAATAAGCATTAAGGCTTGCGAAATCTTTTTCATTTTATCATCAAAATCTAATCCAAATAGATATCTATTGGCATAAGAGTATCTTGCTGTTTGAGTGGCATTTTTATAGTATTTTCCCCAAACCCAATACATAGCATGAATTAAGAATCCACCAGAACCACAAGCAGGGTCTATAATATATTCTTTATCTCTTGGGTTAAGCATCTTAACACACATTTTAATTACATGACGAGGAGTAAAATATTGTCCTTTTTTAGTCTTAGCTGCTTCTGGCATTAGATACTCGAACGCTGCATCAATTATTTCCAGGTCTGAACCAAAAAGTAAAACATTCTCAAAAAGTCCAATACATACTTGAAGATGTTCTGGAGAAAGTTCAATTTTTTCAATTGTGTTAAAAGTTTCTGGCCATTCTTCAATTGATTTCTTAAATAGATTATTAATCTCATTATAAGTTTTTTGTGGGTCTTTATATTTTCTAAATTTTATCACTCCATTCCGACGTTCTTTGGCTTCTTTCTCATCAAATAGTTTAGCATAAATTAATTTAAAAACCTCATTAAAAACATCTACACCTGCATTGGCTAAAACTAATTCTTCCATTCCTTGAATAATTCGTCTTAAGTTGAAATTTCTCCCACCTTTTTTCTCAATATCTTCAAGAGTCTTTTCCTCTCTGAAAAGGTCATCAATAGTTTGGCTTGCTTTTGGTATATCAGGAAGTGTATCACTAAATTCTTTAGGATAAGGACGATAGAGGATTACCTTATCAATACCATTTGACCAGACACCAATTTCACACCCTTCGGCATTTAAATACCCTTTTAGCTGCTCAATAGCTTTTCTCTCATTTGGATTTTTTAGCTCAAAGATTATGTAAGGAGTAATTTTGTCCTTTTTATAAACGATAATGTCAGCTGCTTTTTTTCGAATTTCTCGTCCAAATTGGATAGATTTTTCCACTTCAATTCTTTCCAATGAATAACCATATTCAGAAGTCAATTTCTTTAGCCATAATTGACGGATGATTTCTTCTGGAGCATTTTTTGATGGTGAATGGATTAAAATGTCTCTACCCCTTTTTAAACAATTCACATAATATTTATCTATTTCCTTTTCAAATATTTTAATTTCTTCTGTGACATTTATACCTTGAAATTCTTTTAATCCATGTTTAACGGAAGTATCTTTAAAGATGATATCCAGTATTTTATCAGTTTTACCAATACTAACTTCTTCTTTTTTTTCTTCGTATAACTTGTTGTTCATTTTATTCCTTCAATCTTTTTTCCCATTCTTTTTTCCATTTCAATCATTTCTCTTTCTCTGGTTAATTCTCTTTTTAATTCTTTTTCTTTCCAATTTTGTAATTATTTTACTCATAATTTTTCTTTATCTCCATCTTTTACGATTATTTTACAATTTTCCAATATCCACCTTTTGCCGGACCGATTCTTTTAAGGAGGCCTTTTTGTTTTAGATTATTCAAATGATATTTAATCCCATCTTCACTTATTCCAATTAGTTCTGCTAATTCTCTTCTTGTTATTTGGGGTTCTCCTTTTATTATTTCTAAAATTTTCCGGGTAGTTTTCTGGGTAGTGCTTGATAGCCTTATATATTCTCTATTCTGCTTAAAGACAATATAAAAATGAGTGTCAGTATATTCTATCTCAGGATAGGGAGAATTTTCATTCTTACATATATCTCTCATTTCCATACTCCGTAGCAGTGCTACTGCGAAGGACGTGCTTTTCATACCTGAACCCAATTTCTCACCAAAATTTATACGAGAGAATAAATTAGCAATAAGGTGATTTCTTCTAAAGACAGTTTTACCCAGAATGAAGTTCTGTGGCTTGACCCAGATATTTTCTATTTGAATTCTATCCGGGAAAAATTTTAATATATTATTGTGACCCCGTTCAAAATAATCCTTATGCATAACAGAATTTATAACCGCTTCTCGTATAGCATCAAATGGGTATTCATAGATATTCTCTCTCTGTGGTTTTCCAGTGAATTTGTAAGCTACTTTTGAGTATAATCGGACAAAGTCCATTACTTGCTCAATTATCTCAAATAATGAGCCAGTTACTTCTTTTCTATCAATTACATCAACACCATCTTTATCTTTGAATAATACAACTGTAAAGACTGACCAGGATATAAAATTCTGTGGTTCTTTTGCAAATAAGGAGGACGCCTGCATTATTAAAATATAAATTTCCGTTTTGATGCTCTACCACTCCTAAACTTGTGAGAATTTTATCATTAGATAAGGTTTTAGAAAGCCCAGCTAATTCTAAAAATCTGTTAAATTTCTCAATGCTAAAATCTTGTGGATACAAAAACTTTGTATTTAAAAGTTCATCAAATCTTACTTTACCTTCGGTTTTAAAGAAATTTAGGATTTCATTTCTTGTCATTTTTTGAGATGTTGCACCTCTTCGTTTATAAAATCCTGATGAACATTTATATGGTTTATCTTCACCTTCTCTTACTTCTACAATAAGAATGTTTTCAAAGGATTCAACGAAAAGTTTTACTTTTGGGTCACAATTTCTTGCAATATCCTGTATTTTTGATTTTACTCTATTTGTTATTGTAATGCCTTTAACTTTTCCGTCATCAGTTACACCGATTAATACATTACCTCCAGAAGAATTCGTAAAAGCAACAAAATCTTTATCAACACCTGAAAGACCTTCTTTGAATTCTGTGAAGTATTCTTCACCTTCTTGTAATATTAAAGCCAGCTCTTTTTTATCCATATTTTCTTTTTTTATATTGGATTACAATAGATTTTTCTCTTTAAAACTATAGAATGAATCTTTTGATACAATAACGTGATCAACCACATCAATTCCCAGAATCTTACCGGCTTCTATTAATCTTTTCGTAATCTCTAAATCATCTTCAGATGGCTGTGTATCACCAGATGGATGGTTATGGACAATGATTACAGAAGATGCAGAATTTTTAATGGCTGGCAGAAATACTTCTCTTGGATGTGCTAAACTTGCACTCAATGTGCCTGTTGAAACTTTATCTACACTTATCAAATTGTTTCGTGTTGTTAAAGAAAGAATATAAAAACTCTCTTTCTTTTTATTTCCAATTTCCCTTTTTAATAGATTAAATATATCTTTGGGACCTTCAATTTTTTCGCCATACTTATTGAGTTGAATTTCTGCTTTTTCACCTAACTTAAAAGCAGCTTGTAGCTTACAAGCAGTAGCAAAGCCAATCCCTTTTACTTTTTTTAATTCTTCAATGCTGGCATTTTTAATATTATTGAGATTACCAAAATGAGCCAGTAAGTTTTGAGCAAGAGTCAGCACAGATTGTCCTTTTCCTCCTTTTTCAATTATAAGTGCAAGCAGTTCTTGAGTAGAAAGATTATCCACACCAACTTTTTGCAATCTTTCTCTTGGGCGTTCTTCTATAGGCAAATCTCTAACGGTATATGTTTTATTTTTCATAATTTTTTAATTAGTGTCTATCCCTGAATGTAGAACGGGGTTCATAACTCGTTTTCTTAGCACACAATTTAGAGCCTATTTACATTAACGACCTTGGAAGGTCGTTCTACAAACGACTTTACGGACAGACATTAATTACTTATGCTAATTTTCAAAGAGGTAAGTTAGTTTTATGATAAAAATTTTAAGATATAAAAATTACGGTTTTTAAATAATTATGAAAGAACCTTTTTAGAAATTTACAGTTAGCCCGATTCTGTGTGAATTTCCTAAATCATTATTTGTAATAAAGGCATAATTGATGTTATATCGTTTATATTTAACCCCTATCCCTGCAGTGAAATGTTTATCATAAAGTCCAGAGCGTAATGAAATAAGGTTGTGATAGTTAAATTCTGTTCCTATATGACGGGTGTATTTATACATATTATCCCAGTCATAAGCTAAAATAAGTTCTGAGTTTATAAAGTCAAGTGGTTGGACCACAGCCAATCCCATTTTAGGATTAGTGATAATCTCGTCTCTGTGTTTAGATTCAGTATCCCAGGTGATTTCTGTTCCAGCAACATCTTGCAGGTTGATTGCAAATTTGATTGCACCAAGCCAATCTACATCTGTAAGTAAAGCAAAGTCTGTTTTTAACATAGAGGAAAAGTCAAATCCCATGCCAGTCCCCATATTTTTGTAGAGATCCCTTTTAATAAATTTAAATGTTCCGCCAAAGTAAAGGTCTACAGGTAAATCAAAAAGTGCCCAACCTAAATCAAAAATATGAAATACATTTTTTGCAAACGCAAACTCAAAAAGCTGGTCAGAGCTGGAGAAAGTTCCATCTGGATTGCCAGTTAGATGCAGGTCTACATCTGAAGATCTTTTATCAACATTTGTACCTACAAGCCATTTTTCATCATAAAGTGGTATATTATTGATAGATAGACGTGTGAAACTAATACCGATGGTGCTATTAGCGGGCAAAGGAATGCAAAAAGAGAGGAAGTCATAAACTGCCAATTCCTTGTATAAAAAGGCATGCATAGCCTCAGCTTCAATCTCCTTTATTTGAGCTAATCCAGAAGCGTTCCAGTAAATAGCATTGCCATTATCAGCTACTGCTGCAAAAGCTCCCCCCATTCCCAGAGGACGAACACCATTGCCAATCATCATAAAATCTCCAGCATATCGTCCTGCACTTAGGACAAGTGGAATTAATAAAATAAAAATGAAGATTAAGTATTTTTTCATTTTAACTCCTTTTACCATAGAAGGTCTTTTAAAATTACAAATGTCAAATTACAAATGTCAAATGAATACCAAATACCAAATTTCAAATTAAATTTTCTTTTTGATAGATTAAGATAACATTCATCTTATATTGGGCATTTGGGCTTTGAACTTTATTTGTAATTTGATATTTGACATTTGAAATTTATGACCTCTTATCTTAGAATTGCCAACTTTTCTATTCTTTCAATTACCTTTTTCCCTTTTTTTGCGATAATTTTCCAGAAGTATACGCCATTTGCCAATTTTCTCCCATCAAAATCTGTACAGTCCCATCCTTTCATTGCTCGTGGATATTCGTGATATCCGACAGTTGTCGGCAAGTCTGATAGTGTATTGACCAGTCTGCCAGATACTGTGAATATTTTTATTTTTATATCATCTGCATCATCCGTAAGAGTATAAGTAAATCTTGTTCTTCCTTCATTATTCGGCTCACTCGTTACTGAACGCACAGGATTTGGGTAATTTCCAATATGAATTATATTAAATTCTTTTTGGACTGAGAAATTAACTACACATTCTTGATAGTTTCCATTAGCATCATTTGCAGAAGTAATAATTGTGTAACTTCCTTTATCAACATCTATTTGATATTTAACAGGCACTAAATTCAAATTTTGTTTTGAGACACTGTAATTTGTGACTTCTTCACCGCTAAGAAAGATTTTAATTTTTTCAACATCAATGCCGTTATCATCTTCAAGAAGAAAAGAAAAAGTGGCATTATCGTCCACATACTCGCCGTTCGTGAATTCTTGTCCTTCAACATTAACATCTATTGATGGTGGTGTGTTATCATTGTTTTGGAAAAGCCCATATATTCCTGGTCTTTCTACAAAAGCATAAGTGACAGAATCACCTTCAGAATATATATCTCCTCCAAGTAAAAACCAATGCATAAATTCAGGCTTATAGCGATATATTTTAAAATTTCTTTTTCTTTCTAAAGATTGAGTTAAGCTATCAGTTTCTGAATAATTAAATGTTAATGTGATATCTTTATTATTTTTGAAGGTCCCAGATTCTGTTAATTCAGTAGAATCAAATATGCCGATTTCATAACTAACTTTCTCCCCATTTTTCAAGAGTATTTGAGAAATATCTGGCTGAGAATCAATACCGTTTATTTCTACTTTATTAATATAAAAGTAACTATCTTCATCCACAATTCCAGCAGGAAATACCACAACCAGATTAGAATCAAGACTGGCATGAGAAGATTCAACATTTGGGTTTACGAGGAAACTATTAAGATAAAACATTTTAGGGGATGTTTTAGGATAGATATTATTACTGTAATCTAATTCTGGGAAGGTATGGTCTGGATTAACGTTAGCTGTAAGATAATATTCTCCAGAAGAGAGGGAAAATGGAAGAAGATACTTCTTACTCTGCATAGGTAATAGGCTTTCACAGATTGTGATGGAAGCGATAGGAACGCCATTATTAAAGATTTTGAGAGGATATGTAGCTGGATTTTCAATAGTTGGTGGAGATGCGAGCTTACCATCGTTACGCAGCACAACCTCAAAATATGTAGAATTATCATAAATTGTGTAATCAAAACTAAGAAGATTGATATCTGGTGCTGTTAATTCATAGGTATGATAGCTATCACTGATCCAGAAATTATCTAAATAGAATTCCTCATTTGTTGCTTCTTCTGTTGTATCAGTCTCTATTATCTGGATTTGAATATCTCCTTTTTTATTTACTGAATAGTAATATCTTTTATATTCATTTACCTCAGAACCAGAAATATTGCCAATAGTATTCCATCCTCCGTCTCCAACTTTATATTGGATACTATATCTGGCATACCTTGAAGTGTCTGTAGAAGGCCTATATAATTTATAATAGAATGAAATAGCACCAATATTTTGATTGGAAGGTGCCAACAGATAAGAACCAATTTCATTAGACAGTTTGACTGTATTTCCTTCATAAGCATTATCACTTGAACACATACCATTATAAGTAGTCCAGATACCACCGTTTCCATTATAGGTATCAATACCTGCGGGAGAATTATCATCCCAATTGTTGAAATCTTCCTCAATATTATTTATATTATAATTACCTAAGCTATCAACATATTCAATTTGATAGCAGACAGTATTTTTTGTGTAGAATGGAGGTATATTATTAATCGTTGTATAATTTATTCCGTTTGCTACCATAGGAATTTCATTTGGTATTAACTGATTAGTCCACCAAATACATCTTACAGAATCAATACCATCTTTATCAAATATTTTTGCAGAAATTGTTACAGAATCTCCAAGACAAGGAATTTCAGGTATTGTTTTAATATCAAAAATAGCTGATTTACCTACTGTAAATTTGGTATAGCCAATATAATCGCTTGTATCGTCATAAGCATAACTTCTGACTATTTGTGTAAATTCTGGTTCTGTATGTGTTGTATCAATTATGTATTCATATCCAGAATCATTATAGAATTTTCTGTTAATATCATAAAGCTCTACCTGTTTTTTTTCACCATCGTGATAAGGGTCAGGTATTAAGTCCTGCTCATCAGTAATATAATATGCAACTCTGTATAGGGTAGAGTCAACATTATTTATAAATATTTGAGCAGTATCTCCTAATACAAATTCATAGCTATCAAGATCAACATTAAGGTTTTTATTCTTTTCAGGAAGCACAATATTAATTGCTGGGTCACCCAAATAATTGAAAGATCTTAGGAATGTTAAACCTGTGAATCCCAAACCATTGTAGATACAATATTCAATTTTGGAAAGATTTGATAATTCTGCAAAGTTACGCATTTCTCTATTAAATATGTTGTTAAACATAAATTTAGCTAATACTTTATCTTGGGTTAGAAATCCTTTAGCTGCTCCACCAAAGAATCCAATAGCTCCTTTTTCTGGTTCAATAATAAATGCTTCTCCGAGACAGCTGCAGCCAGGATATTCAAAGTTTGAAGTATAACAGGTCAAACTACTAATTATTGGATAATTATCATTAAAAAGTGTAGAAATATCTGCAAGATTTAACAAATTAAGGTCTGACCATATCTGTCCACCGCCGTGTCCCACAAACTGAATAAATGCTGTGCCATCATCAATGTAGTCCTTCAACTCAGTGGTTCCCCCCCAATATGGGTCATTATGCGGTCGTTGTGCATAAATTCTGGAAACTCTAAATTCATCTGGGATGTATTCCTTTTTCAGGCTTTCATTTTGCTCTTCAAATGTACCAGAACCTCCTGCAATTAGCATACAATGATTACGCCAGATATCATTGAAATTTGGTTCGGTATTATAATGGATTGTCTTTTCTAAGACTGGAGCAATTTGTTCTTTTTCCCACACTGGGATTCTACTGATTGCTAAATCTGGCAGTTCATCATCGCCAACTATACAAGCAAACCAATTATCATCAACAGTTGCACCAATATGATATGTCCAGCTCATACTTGTAGGGATTATACTGTATTTTTTGTTTGGAGAAGAATCTCGTTCATCATAACAAGCATCACCTAAAAAGAGCACATATTTTACTGCTGGTTCTTGCCAATTATTATATGCATATTTCAGGAAATCCTGGATTGCCTGAATTGAGCGTATTCCATTGCTAAATTCATCAAAGATGTCTTCTAAGGCAACTGGTTTTACACTTAGATTTCCATATTCCTGCCAATGAGTAATGAATTCAGATATTGCTTGATCTTTAATGAAATCTCTAATTGAAATTAGGATATAATCTGCCTGATTATTTGTATCGTGTAGATTGCTTGGTATATCGGGTTTTACAAATTTGGGGATTAATTTTTTTTCAGAATTTACTGCAATATATTGTGTCGAATCATCAATTACTTCATCTTGAAATGTTACTATGAATGGTGAGCTGCCAGCAGGCATTGTTGACTCAATGCTGACATTTTCTAATTTACTTACGCCAATTTTATAAACATCAATATCTGAGGACTGGAAACCGTTAATCTCAAATTGGAATAATTGAGGGGCTAAAAAGGAGGGTTTATTGAATTCCAATATACCATCGTAAGGAGTATATTCACGCCAGTATGTAATATCAACATAATTCAACATAACCATATCATAGCTTGCATCAGTATCACCGGGCATAGAAATATAAATCATATTAGTGCCATCATTCAAGTTGTCATTTGACATCGTGCCTGTAAGGATTTGTTCCGTTTGATTCTGCCAATATTCAGATCCCACTTGAGAAGAGTTTATATAAGCCAATGCATGATGCCTTCCTGAATTTGTTACCTGGTGCGTCTCCGGGTCGGTTTTGAAATATGTATTGCCAAATAATGAAACATTGATGGTAGCGAGTCTTGCACCTGTTTGTGATGGATTGTGTAATGTAAATGGAAAGCTATTCATATTGGGAGCACTGATTTGAGCCCAAAACCATAAATCTTCTCTTATACTATGTACTTGGCTAAGTTTAGCGTAGATACTTTGTTTTTCTAAATGAAGGGTTGTATCAAAATAAGGAGGTATTTTATATTTACGCTGGTCTGTTTCGTATAATCCACAATCTTCAACAGCAAGTCGTGCTCCTAAATGTCCTTCATTATATTCAAGGGTGAAGCGGTTCTCCCATGAATAGTTATCATAAAAGCAATCTTTTCCGTGATTGATATCAGCATAAAACTCAAAATAGTCTTCCTCATCAAATGAACCGTCATATTCACCAGAAAAATATATTGGAACAGGGTTTCCTTTATTGCTTAATTCCAGATACTTAGGGTTTATCTCGTCAACATCAAAATCAAATTGGTAGTTAAATTGCAAAGAATCTTGCCAGAATGCAATCGTATCTTTTAGAAAAGAGTATGTTATTTTATAAATACCTTTTTGGTCAATTATAAATTGGAATTTATTTATTATAGACTCATCTTGTTTATGTTTTGGATAATAGGAAGGTTCCTTTTCTTTTCCCCAATTCTTTGAGAATTTATTGTTAAGAATAAAATCATCAGCTATGTTATCAATATAATTTGAGCCT
>JAYEOL010000041.1:50664-55175 GCA_034722995.1 Candidatus Cloacimonadota bacterium
AATTCAGATTCAATTAATTTACCGGGAAGAAATGTCCGATTTTGATAACTTGCCGGAATATCAAAATTTGCAATTAATTTGCCATTCTTTTCAAAATATGTTGGATTGTAGGAGATATTTTTGTTTTCAATTATTTTATGATTTTCAGATATTATTTTTGCAGAGATATTTCCATCCGGGGGTAAACCAATCACCTTTGAAAAGAATGGGAGCTTAGGTGCTCCTTCTTCACTAAGTCTGAGAAAATCAATTCCTGAGAGTTCAATATTTTGATATAATTTTCCCTTAATATTAATATCAGAGAAAGAGTATTCATCTATATGCAGTTTGAGTTGGATATTGTTTTCAGTCATTTGGGTAATTGTGAAGCTGTTTTCAGACCATAAACAACTGAAAATAAGAAGAGATAGAGTGAGTATTAGTAATATTTTTTTCATCTGAAAATCCTTTCGCCACAAAGGCACAATCCCCGCGTCCGCGGGGACACAAAGGTAAAATTTGTTTTCATTATGATAATATTTTACCACTGATTTAACTCGTTATTCATATTCTTGGTTCAATATTTATTATTCAATTTTTGTGTCCGTTCTCCCCGCCTTCCATAGTATTACGGCGGACAGGCGTAGTCCCGATGATCCCCGATTTAATCGGGGAGGGACGAAGCCCGCCTGCCAAGCCTTGGCGGGCAGGAATGAACCGTTATAGTTGCATTCTTCTAAAATTTGAATTGCACCCCAAAGCTGAAAGATGTGATAGTTTCATCATCACCTTTGATTTTCCCATCATCATTAAGATCTTCGTAATATTCTTTATAATTTGCGACAAGGATAGTATTGTAAGACAATTCATAACCAATCTGGGTTTCTATTGTGGCATTAGGACTTTTCCATGTTGTGAGGTCTTTTACTTTTGTTTGCGAATAACGAGCATAGGCATAAGACAATCTGGGGATTAAGCCTCTTTTTAAGTTGACCTGACCCAAAATAGTTTTTCCCATATTATAATCATCTCCATTGATATCTTCATAAGCAACGGAGAGGTCAATGATATTAAGGAGATGTGTGGTTAATTCGCCTCGCCATCCCTGAGAACTTTTGATACTATCTAATCGGCTTTCTTTGGTTACAACAGAATCTCCTGAAATGATTGTTCTTTCATTATCATAAAGATAGTTAAAATAATTAGGTTCAAATTCCTTTCCAAATATACGATATTCAAGATTCAAATCAAATATAAGGAAGTGTGAGCCGAAACCCGGGAAAATAAATCCATTTCCATAATCTATTATCTGAGCAAATTCTCCATAATTGTAAAGTTTAAATAGTTTGTTATTGATAATAGGAATGATATAGTCAAAGCCTAAAGCTGTTATACCTTCTTTTTTTCCTAATTTATAAACTTTTTTTAAGCTTTGAAAAAGTGAATCAGTGTCTTGATTTGCATCAAGAATATTATCTCCATTCGCATCTATATCTACCTCAGGGGATCCTATATCAGTAGAATCGCGAGGATCGGGCCAACCATTCCCATCAGTATCTGCCCACCATTCATCGTCATCGGGAAAGTCATCAAATTTGTCAGGATAATCATCTCCATCACTATCTTTCAAAGCACCTAATTGATTTAAATCTGTAGCTGCTGTAACTCCGAATTGGATGTTTTTGATAATAGGAATATCAAGATTTTTCAAAGGCTTGCCTTTAACTCTGGCAGCGAAAATATCTGCTTCATAAACATTTGGGCAGAAGGCTTCAAAGCCTAAGTCGTAAATATTTGTATTTACAGCTATTTCTGTACCCAATTGTTTTTTATCAGGATAGTTAAGCATATTCGTGTAGTCCTTCATAATTAGACCCTGACCATATTTTACTCTGGGGAAACTTCCAAAGCGGCAATAGAATGGGTCAGTCTTTTTTGCGAACTGTATATATAGGAATTTATTAAGATAATCCTCAAAGGAATCCCAATTCTCTTTTCTAAGTTTACCATTACTGTCAATAAGTAGGTTAAAATCAAGACCGAGTTTAAATTTCCAGATTGAGAACTCAGGCATTAATCTTATTTGAGAGTAAGTCTTTCCATTTATATTTACCGTTCCTATTCCACAGGACATTGGAAATGGAAGTGCTGATTTCTTTTCTGCCTTGGTTTTTTCTATTTTCTTTTGTTCTGGCGGAGCTTCCGGGATTTCAATTTCTTCCTCTATCTGTGGAGCTTTTTCTTCAATTTCAATTTTAGCTTCAATTTCTTCCTGAATTTCGTCAGGAATTTGATTATATTGTAATGGTTGTATAACTGGTGGCTCCATACCATTGGAGAATCCCTGATTTCCTGAAGGGATATTAACTATACCGAATTCATTTCCCAATTCAATGGTTCCCTCAAAAACCAATACTGTTGTATGTCCCGTTTGTGGATCAACGGAAGTGAGAAATTTTGTTCCCTTTACTGCAGCTACAGCAGTAGGTGTTTGCACAGAGAAACTACCTAAGTTATGTGTGACTTTTGCCCATAGATTACCACTATCTAGGTTAAGTTTCTTGGCAATACCTATGTCTTTTTCCAATCCTATTGTTAAGGTACTATTTGAAAATAGTTTAATTATAGCCCCATTATCTGAGAAATTAACGATTGCAAGAGAATTGTCTTTTGTTGATAATATATCACCGTTAAAAATGAGAGTCCCGGTTTCAGCGGGTTGTAACCGATGTTTATGATTTAATATAACTTCTCCCTTTGTTTTTAAAACCATTGCAAATGGGTCTGACTCCTGAGCAAATATTGAGCCGGCAGTAAATATTACAAGAATCAATGATAAAATAAAGAAATGTATCTTAACATTATTTAGAGAAGTCATTTTTCCTCCCTTGCTTCCTGTTTTAACTTAAACAGGATAAAAGTTTTACTTGACACCATTGTTTTATTTTTAGCATAAACATATTAAGGAAGATAAATGGGATTTATATTATTCAGTGTCAAGATATTTAGAAATGACATAGTTATATATTTTTATTTATAATTGAAAATCATGAGAACTGCAAAATAGATATTTTTAGGATTAGCCCCCTGATTTATCAGGGGGAGCCTAAAAAAAAGAAATACTTAACCGATTTATCGGTTTCTCATAAACTCTTTCTGCAAGCGGGTAACCCCCAATTTAATTGGGGGTTGAAACAGTTAAAATATTCTTTTATTTGTTTACCCCACAATAAATTGTGGGGCTAACCCTAATTTATATTTTATCATATTTTGCAGGACGCATAATTGAGAATTTTCAAAGGAGAAATATGCTAAAGATAAGTTTAATAACTATTGGAAATGAAATCTTACTGGGCAAAACCGTAAATACAAATTTGGCATATATCGGAAATGAACTTGCAAAAATAGGGCTACCATTACATCAATCAGTAACAATTAAAGATGAAAGTGTGGTTATTCTTAAAACCCTTGAGGAGATTAAGAAAGAAAGTGATATGGTCATTACAACAGGTGGTTTGGGTCCAACGAAAGATGATGTAACGAAGAAAAGTATCGCCAAATTCTTTAGCAAAGACCTTGAATTTCGGGAAGCAATTTGGTCACATATTAAGGAATTATATCATCAGAAAAACATACAAATACCTGAAATTGTGAAAACTCAAGCAGAGGTTCCTATAGGATTCAAAACAATTAAGAATAAGTATGGCACAGCTCCTGGATTGCATTTTCAAAATAACCGTAAGAATTTTTTTGCATTGCCGGGTGTGCCCTCAGAAATGAAAGAGATGGTTAAGGATTATCTTATACCTTTTTTGAGAAAGAACTATCAAACCAAATCATTCTATCTGAAAACAATACGAACAATTGGATTATTAGAGGCTGACTTGAGTGGAAGATTAAAAGATGTTAAAGAGACGAAGAGTGTTAATATTGCTTTTCTCCCTCAACCTGGAAGGGTAAGTATAAGAGTGTATGGAACCGAACTTAATGAATTTAATACAATTGTAAATATGATTGAAAAGAGAATCGGTGAGTTTGTATATGGGTATAATGAGGACAATATTGTTGAGCTTTGCCATAAGAAATTACTAAGTCAAAATAAGACTTTGGCTGTTGCAGAATCTTGTACTGGCGGATTAATCCAGAATTTGTTTACCAATAATTCAGGGAGCTCAAAATATCTTTTAGGCGGAATAGTTTCTTATAGCAGTAAAGCAAAGATGGATTTATTAAATGTAAGGAAAGAGACTCTCGAAAGATTCGGCGCTGTAAGTGAGCAAACTGTTAAAAAAATGTTGCAAGGTGTAAGAAGAAGATTCAAGAGCAATTATGCAATTGCGGTTTCTGGGATTGCTGGACCAACTGGTGGAACTCCCGAGAAACCTGTCGGACTTGTCTTTATCGGAGTAAATATTGAAGGTAATATTCTTATTAAAAAATTTAATTTCTCAGGGACTCGTGAACAAATTAAAGAAAAAAGTGCAATTAATAGCATTTATTTGTTACTAAAAAATATATGAGTCCACTATAAA
>JAYEOL010000042.1 GCA_034722995.1 Candidatus Cloacimonadota bacterium
ATTGCTTCTTCAATATTAGCACCAATAGATGTTCCACTTCTTAAAATCTGCTTGGATAATATATATTCTTTCTTACTATTTTTTAGATATTATATTTATATAGATGGATAATTCTTATTGCAAATTTATAACTTTTTTCAGCAATTATATTATTTTGTTTCATAAAAAATAACTCTTAAATTATAATTCTTAATTCTTAATTGCTTTAAGAATCCTTTCTGGAGTAAGTGGTATTTCATCAACAAAAATTTTAGTTGCATTATAAAATGCGTTACGCAAAGCTGGAGCTGGAGCATTCATTGGAATTTCTCCAAGACCTTTTGGGAAATCACTATCTGTATGAATAAATTCAACATCAATATCAGGAACATCACAAGAAGTTGGTAATGCATAATCTGTGAAACCTTGAATTCTTCCATAATCCTTTTTATAGAAAAACTCAGTAAGTCCATAGCCAACACCTTGCACAATTCCACCTTCAGCCTGACCTTCAGCTATTTTTTGATTTACAACATACCCAACATCAAAAACAGCCCAAATCTTCTTTGGCTCAATTTTATATATTTCTGAATGATAAAATATTTCTGCAATGCAGGCAACCCACGAATAATCTCTATACGCAATTCCTTGAAAAGTCTCATCATTGAATATTACAGATGTATCAGGGATAAAATTCAATTTATATTCTTTTGGAAATTCTTGAATGTTATTCTTTATATAACTTTCAATATCAAAATTTAAATCCTTCCGAATTTTAAAAGACAGTTTACGAAGCAGATTTCCAACAATATAAATCGTTCTTGAAGCAACAGTTGGTCCGCTATTTGGAGTCTTACTTGTATTTGGAATTTGCACAATAATTTTTTCAAATGGATATTTAAGAGCCTTATTAATCAATTGAGCAAGTGTCGTATGTGCACCCTGACCCATATCAACATTTGATACAAAAACTTTTATTATACCTGATTTTTCAATTACTATTTTTACTTCTGAGTTGAGAACTCTCTCTCCATTTCCAGTATAACCGCTACCATGATATCCAATAGAAAGCCCAATCCCTTTTTTATCTTTGTGGGTCTTATTGAATTCTGCGAATTCATTATTCTTTTTATGATAGTTGGATTTTTCAATTACTCTTTCAAAACAATCTAAAAGATGATTTTCTGTAATCTTCTGGCTGCTGGGAAATTCATCACCGATTTTGAAAATATTCCTTTTTCGGAAAATGTATGGGGCAAGATGCAAACTTTCAGCAATCCTATCAATATGAGATTCAATAGCAAAGAATGCTTGCGGAGCACCGAATCCACGAAAGGCTCCATTTGATGGAGTATTACTTCTTAGTAATCTGCCTTTTATAAAAACATCATTACAGGAATATCCTCCCCCTGCATGAAGGACTCCACGAGAAAGCACGACTGGAGAAAGGGTTTGAAATGCGCCAGTGTCCAATCTATAATCAATATTCACCTTTTTGATTTTTTGAGTTTTTGGGTCCGTATAAGTATCAATTTCAACTCTTGAAGGATGGCGTTTGGTTGTAATTTGAATATCATCACTTCTATCCAGAACAATTTTGACAGGTTTTTTACTTTTATATGACAGCAAAGAAGCGATTCCTGCAACTATATTTGGAAAATCTTCTTTACCACCAAATGCTCCGCCAATTCCTTCTGAAGTTTCAACAATTGCTTCTTTTATTGCATCTCCCATAATAGATTCTACAGCATCTTTTACAAAGAATGGACATTGCATTGTGCCTTTAACAAACATTGTTTTGTCAGTAGAATTATAGACCGCTATCATTCCCTGAGGCTCAAGATAGGCTTGCTCTTGAAGAGGGGTATAATAAACAGAATGATTATGAATCCAATCTTTTTTAGGTTTAACATTTTTTGTATGATCAATAATAATTGTTTTACCAAAGGAATTAGCTTCATCGTTTAAAGTTTCTTTAACATCGGTTAATGCAGGTAGTTCTTCAAAGTCTATCTGGATTTTATTGATAAATTCTTTTAATATTTCTTTTGATGGATGAGCGATTCCCATAATTATCTGCCCAAAATGAACCACTTCCTTTTTTGCCATAAATGGCTGGTCATATTCTGGCTCGGGCACAATATTTTTTCCAGGGATATCTTTAACAGTAACAATTGTGAAATCCGATATGCTATAATCTTTGGGAAAGTTTATTTTTTTGATTATTCCATGATAAATAGACGAATATAGGAATTGTCCATATATCATTCCATCATAAGAATAGTCATCCAAAAATTTTGCTTCGCCTTCTAATTTTTTCCGAGCATCGACTTTTCTAACATCTTTCATATGAAAATCACTCTTCTTTATCTCAATTTGGGATAAACCCAAACCTACCCACCAGTTTGCGGGTAGCAACAGGTTTATCCTGTTGCTGTAATTAAAAAGAAACTCATCTCTTTAAACAATTTGAAATTTCTTCTTCATTTGTCAGATAGTTCTGGTTTTCCCATGTAAACAGAATATGTATATTTCATCATAATTCCTATTTGGGATAATCACTAATTAACTTTTTGACTGCTGATAAATTTGGAGAAATTGCATCTGGAATAATTATGTTATTTTCAACTGCCTTTAAATCTTTCAAACCACTTCCTGTTATTAGAACCACATTTTTTGAGTTTCTATTTATTTTATTTAATTTGTCAAATTTTAGCATTCCAGCAAAGGAAGCAACACCAGCGGGTTCTGCAAATATTCCTGTATTCTCACTTAAAAGTTTTGAAGCAGAAATTATTTCTTCATCAGAAACGGAAATCCATTCACCATTATATTCTTTTATAAATCCTTTAGTCATCCAGAAATTTCGAGGAATATCAACTGAAATGGAATCAGCGATTGTATGGCTCTTTTTTGATATAAATTTTTCAGATTCAAGATTTCTAACAACATTATCGCTTCCTTTGGATTGAACTGCAACTATTGTGGGAATTTTATCAATAATACCTAATTTCAACAAATCCTCAAATCCTTTATAAACACCAGATATAATAACTCCATCACCAACTGGCACGAAAATTCTATCAGGTAATTTCTGATTTAGTTGTTGAAATATTTCAAAGGAAACAGTTTTTTTGCCTTCAATCGTAAATGGATTATAGGCTGTATTACGATTATACCAGCCAAACTCTTTTGTAATTTTAATACTCAAATCAAAAGCATCATCATAAGTGCCATTGATTGGGATGACATTTGCTCCATACATTGCAATCTGAATTAATTTTGCTTTAGGTGCAGAAGATGGGACAAAAATAATCGCTTTCTGGTTTTGAGAAGCACAAATGCCTGCTAATGAAGAACCAGCATTTCCAGTTGATGCTGTTACAATGGTGTCAATTCCATTTTCTTTGGCATAAGCAGAAACAAGGTTTGAGGCACGGTCTTTAAAAGAAAATGTCGGATTCTGTGAGTCATCCTTTATGTAGAGTTTGAAAGGAAGTTTATATAACCTTGCGCCCCGATTTATCGGGAGAAGTCTTCGCAAGGATTTAATCTCATAAAGTGGAGTCTTACCAACTTTTAAAAAAGAAAGGCTTTTCGTTGAATCAATTGGCAGTATTTGAATAAAGTCATTATTTATTAATTCTTGAAATAGATTTTCGTTATTATATAAATCTTTTATTTTTTGGTAGTTATAAACAGTTTTTAAAATTCCTTGAGGAGGAGTATTAGAATTGTTTCTCTTTTCACAATCAGGGCACAAATATGATACTTTATCAGGTGGATATTTCTTTCCACAAGTTATACATTTAAAATAAAATTTATTTTTCCCTTGAAAATCTCTTTTTTTGTCCATTGTCCGAGGAGTCGTCATGGATTTATCCTTCGCAGTAGCAGTTCTACTGCTACGAAGAACGGGCCACTCCATGACGAACTTAAATTGAATATCTTTAATGTCAGGGAATGGTCCCTGACAACTCATTAATTTTCATAGTCCTTTGCGTCCCGATTTGTTTTCGGAACATGTATTTTTCATCTGAAAATACCTCACCGCAGAGAACACAGAGATAATAAATATAAAAACTCTCATTCCCATCCGTCTTGGCTCGGCCAAGCCGAGACAGAAGCCCTCCCCTCCCCGATTTAATCGGGGATAATTGGGGATTGGGAATGCTTACACATTAATTTTTTTTTTCGGTGTCCTTCGGTGTTCTCGGCTTGCCCCGTAAGGAGGCACGACTGTATCTGGGTGGTTAATTTTATTCATACTCTTTCAACAAACCGGTTCGTTCATTAAATTCATTGATTTCTTCATCCCATTTATTAACCTTTGCAAATTGATTCTTCCAATAATTTTCATCATACCACTGAGCATTCAATTCATCAAGGGTTTTACCTTGTTGTTCAATCCATGTAAAATATTTCAGATTATGCATACGCCTTTTATCATAATAAGTCATTTCTATCATATTATCAATGGTAATTCCCATTAAATCGGCATCAAAACAGATAGCCGCCTTTTCGTGATTGTATTCACCAAACTTTTCTCTTTCTTCAATTAAGCGGGATAGGTACATTTCCATTGAATCGGTAGCAACAGTCAATATAACATCATTTCCATTCATTTCGTAATATTTTGCCATTTTGATTGCACCCATTAAATTTGCGATAGATGAAATTCCTAAAAGGTCAAGTTTGTTCACTAACTTGGCATCAATTTTTTTATCTTCTATTAGAAATTTCTTTCCTGCCTGTTCATTGAACAACCTCATAATGTGCATATTTGGTTCATCATCTATATCGGCAACCATATCCATATTTTTTACATTATGAATCCAGGGAACATGTTTATCGCCTATTCCTTCAATGCGATGACCTCCATATCCATTATAAAGTAAGGTTGGGCATTGAAGAGCTTCTCCGGCACAAACTTTAAATCTCGGATATAGCTTTCTAAGATAATCCGCACATCCTAATGTTCCTGCTGAACCTTGTGTCAAAAACAACGCACTGAATTTATCTCTTTCTCGTTTTTCCTTGTTGAATACTTCTTCCATTGCTGGACCTGTAACAGCATAATGCCAGAGTGCATTTCCAATCTCATTGAATTGGTTCAGGTTCACAATCTCGTCTGGTTTGGCATGACATAATTCTTTTGCTTTATCGTAAATTTCTTTAACATTACTTTCACAACCGGGAGTAGCATAAACTTCTGCTCCGATTTTACGCAACCAGTCAAATCGTTCTTGGGACATCATTTCTGGCAAGATAGCAATTGATTGGCACCCAAGAAGATAAGAATCATAAGCTCCACCACGACAATAATTTCCAGTTGATGGCCAGAGAGCTTTCTGTGTTGTAGGGTCAAATTTACCACTTACAAGTTTTTCTACAAGGGGACCGAAAGTAGCTCCAACTTTATGAGAACCTGTTGGGAAAAATTTCCCAATCAACATAAGAATTCGTGCTTTAACTCCAGTTAATTCTGAAGGCAATTCAATATAGTTAACTCCACCAAAACCACCTCCGAATTTTATCGGTTCATTTTTCCAGGTAATTCGGAAAAGATTTAAAGAATTCAAATCCCATAAACCAATATTTTTTAATTTATTTTTTATTTTTTCTGGAATTAATTCTGGATTACGCATCTGTTTATATGTAGGAATAATTATATGTTTTTTCTTACATCGTTTTATTGTATTTTCAAGTATTTGTTCTTTCGTTTTCATATTTTTTCCTTATTAGTTTCAAAGTTGCAGAGTTGCAGAGTTACAAAGTTACAAAGTTACAGAGTTACAAACTTGCAAAGTAGCAGAGTTGCAAAGTAACAAAGTTAGATGGAAATAAAGTTCATTTCACTTTGTCACTCTATTTAACAATCCTCGTTCCTGTTTTACCTTGGAGAGCATCAACAGCATTTTTAAGAGAAGTAATTATTGCTCTTTCTCCACCACCTTTTATAAATCTGATAGCAGCAGTTACTTTGGGTCCCATACTTCCGGCGAGGAAATGTCCTTCTTCAAGATATTTTTCTGCTTCTGCAACGGTTATCTTCCCCAAAGCTTTTTCGTCTGGTTTGCCAAAATTTATATATGCATTTTCTACATCAGTTAAAATCAAATAGATATCTGCATTAACAGATTGAGCAAGTTCATTTCCTGCTTTATCCTTATCAATAACCGCTTCCAGACCGACTAAAGTTCCGTCGGATTTTTCCATCACTGGAATACCACCGCCACCTGATGCGATAACAATTGCATGTGCATCCACTAACGCCTGTATGCAGTCTGATTCAACAATACCATAAGGTTCAGGTGAAGGAACAACTCGTCTCCAGTTTTTTTCTCCATTTGGCTTGACTTTTTTTACAGCATAGCCTTTTTTTTCTTTTAATTCTAAAGCCTTTTCTTTAGTATAAAAAGGACCAACAGGTTTGGTGGGATCATCAAAATCAGGGTCATCTTCTCTCACCAATACCTGTGTTATTACAGTAACTATTGGAATGTCTTTACCTTTTTGCCTAAAATAGTTTTGCAGTGTATTCTGGAACATATATCCAATTTGACCTTGAGTCATAGCTCCCACGACATCCATCGGTTGTGCCGGAACAAGTTTATTTCCCTCTTCCTGCTGAATAAGAAGGTTACCTGCCTGAGGTCCATTTCCGTGTGTAATGATTAATTTATATCCCATTGCATTTATTTTTACAAGTTGCTCACAGGTGATTGCAACATTTGCAAATTGCTCTTTGGCAGTTCCTCTTTCATTTGCTTGTTTTATCGCATTTCCGCCAAGTGCAATAACTACTAATTTCCTATTATCATTTTCCATAGATTCTCTCCAGTTTTAAATTTTAACTTTCATTCCAGCAATCGTCATTGCCATAATTGCTTTTTGGATATGTAAACGATTTTCAGCAATATCAATTATGATAGACCTATGTCCACTTGCAACCTCATCAGTAACTTCTTTTCCCCTATCAACAGGCATTGGATGAATAAACAAACCATTATTGGTCCCTTTCATCCGCTCTTCTGTGCATATCCAGTTTGTCATTTTACTTGCTCTGTCTATTTCTGCTTGTTTACCTATTTCATAAAAATCAGGTCCGAACCAGTTACGAGAATAAACAAATTCCACATCATTTGAATAAGCTTCATCAGGACTGTTGCAAATATCAAATGTCTTCCCATTAGCTTTGCAATTTGCTTTTACTTTTGCTATCTTTTCTTCGGGAAGGTCATAACCTTTTGGAAAAGCTAATCGGACATTCATTCCCAAGCGAGAAGTAATTAAAAGATTTTCATGAACTGAACAATACGAACGAGCCAAGGCACTATGAGCCCAGGTCATAAGAATTGTCTTTCCGTTAAGGTTTCCTTTGTGCTCCCTCATTCCCATCACATCTGCAAGACCCTGGCAGGGATGATACTTATCATCAGCCATATTAATGACAGGAGCGTTCATATATTTTGCATATTCTCTGAGAAGAGCATCACCCTCACCATAATTTTCTACAGAGGTCTCCAGAATTCTAATTCCCATTCCACAACAGTATCTATCAAGTACCTTTGCAACATCTTCTATGGTCTCACCTGCTTGAACTTCAATGCCACCTTTAGTTTTTCTCAATCTCATTGCTGCTGGTTCCAAAAATTGTGCATGACCACCTAGCTCTGTTGCAGCAGCTTCAAAAGAGATGCGGGTTCTTAAAGATGGATTGTAGAAAAACATCAGAAAAGTTTTATCTTTTAGGAGCTCATTATATTTTTTCCCGAACCTATCTGATTTCATTTTCTTCGCTAATTTCAAAATTGCTTCAATTTCTGATATGGAAAGTTCCTGGGTGCATATTATATCTCTTCCTGTTAGATCAATTAACATAATTTTCTCCATAAATTGAAATTGCATGCGTTCCCAATCCCCAATTCAATTGGGGAGGGCTTGGGAACGAGAGGTAATTTCATTTTACATTTATTATTTTTTCCCGATTTATCCATTCTCCGTAGTCCCGATTCAATCAGGACGAAGGATGAATCGGGATCCCGCTAGAGGCGGGAAATTTTTCTATAATCTACCACCCATAAGAAGTGCCATTATAGCTTTTTGTGCATGCAGGCGGTTTTCAGCTTCATCATACACAACACTTTGAGGACCATCTATAACTGCATCTGTAACCTCCATATCGCGGTCCGCTGGTAAGCAGTGCATATAAATACCATTTTTATCAATTAATTTCATTCTTTTCTCATCACAAATCCAGTCTTTATTTTTTTCGAAAAGAGATTTCATGCCATCCAGATTTTCGTGTTTTACAATTTTACCATTTTCATTTACTTTAGCAAAATAATCAAATGCACCCCATGATTTAGGATAAACCACTTGTGCTCCTTTGAAAGCATCCTCCATATTGTCAGTCTCTTCAAATGTGCTATTGTTCATTTCAGCATATTCTTTACATTTTTTTATAACTTTAGAGTCGAGTTCGAATCCTTTTGGACGCGCTAAGACAACATTCATTCCCAAAAGCGAAGGAGCGAGAGCAAGGCTTTGCGGAACTGCAAAAGGTTTTGCAGTTGAGCCTGAATAAGCCCAGCTTATCACAAATTTCAGTCCTTTGAACTGACCGAATTTTTCCTTTATTGTAAGCATATCTGCAAGAGCCTGGCATGGGTGATAAACATCATCTTCCATATTTATAATAGGGATATCTGCATAATATGCAAATTCTTTTAAAGCTTCATGAGCAAAACCATAAATCCAATTTGAGGCTTTTCCATACATTCTTATTGCGATAGCGTCACCTGTTCTACTAAGAACCTGTGCGACATCACAAATTCTTTCGGTTTTATATGGAATTTCATATCCTTTTCGTGCAGGTGTATAAGTTTTTGCCGGTTCAAGGTCTATATGATAACCGCCAAGCTGTTGAATTCCAGCAGCAAAAGTGCTTCGTGTTCTTAGAGAACTGTTAAAAAACATTGTATAAAGTGTCTTACCTTTTAAAATATGTGATGTATCTTCATTCAAAGTAAAACGAGTTTTAAGTTCTTCTGCAAGATGAAGTAAAGTTTCCCATTCTTCCTTTGTATAGTCCATTTCAGGACTTAGCCAGTCCCTTCCATAGAATTTATTTGAACGCACTTTTTCCTCCAATAAGTTTTCGTTTTTTGTGTACTTATTTAGTATAATTGTAGTATATTACAAAAATATTGTTTGTCAGAAGATACAGGATAATCGGTGTATTTTGTAGATTGATAACAAAATACTATTTGTAATTTTTAAATCAATCATTATCCATAGTCTCCTTAATTATTTTTTAAATAAATTAATTCCTTAGAATTCTGTCAAACTTTTTTCATTTGTTGCAAAAACCCGACTCGGGTTTAATAGATTAAAGTAAATACTTATAATCTTTATACACTTTCCAGATAATTTTTATGACATCACTTAATTCATCGTTAAAGGCCGGAATCCCAGATATAATTTCTCCTTCATCATTAAATTTTATATCATAAATTTTATTATCTAATCTTATTCTAAACTCCAGCGATTCAGAATTTTTCAAAATAAATCCATTATTTTTACTGTTAATAAAATCTTCTTCATTCCAAAAAAGAGTTAGTTTATCTTTATAAGGTTTACCATTTTCATAAGGGCAAAAAGTCGCACAATTTCCACACTCATTACACATTCCGTCAATATGGATGATTTGATATATATTATTAAAATTACTACTTTTAGTTTTTATTGCAACATTTGCACGATTCGGACAGACTTCTACACATCTATTACAAATAAGATTGCATTCAAGACATCTTTGAGATTCTTTTTCAATTTGATTGTCAGTTTCTAAGCCGTTTTCACTTTTTTGTAAATATCCTTTTTTAATATTAATATCATTAATTCTCTTATCAACACCTGCAATATTAATGGATTTCTCATCTTTTGGGGGAGATATTCCTTCCTTTATTAAAATAGAATTAGCAATCTTTGTTCCATCAGCAATCGCTTCAATAACAGTTGAAGGACCTCTCAATGCATCCCCTCCAATATATACATTTTCAAGATTCGTTTCCAATGTATCCTCATTAACAAGGATTCTATTTTTATTGAATTCAATTCCATTTTCTAATAAAAATTTTGTATCAACTACTTCTCCGATTGCAGAAATAGCAGTATCTATTTTAAACTCCTCAAATTCGTTTTCAATAGGAATAGGCTTCTTCCTACCTGTATTATCTTTTTCTCCAAGTTTCATTTTTTGGCATTTAAGTATTTTATTTGAAAAGGATACAGGATTAAGAAGTTCTTTGAATATAACTTCTTCAGCAATTGCGTTATTAAATTCTTCAATATTTGCTGGCATAAATTCCTTTGTTCTTCTATAAAGTATAAATACTTTTTTAACGCTTTTAACTCTCGTAGCGGCTCTTGCACCGTCCATTGCAGAATTTCCTCCACCAATAACTGCTACATTTTCGCCAAGCTTGATTTTTGCCTTATCAATGTTGAATTGTTCTAAAAATTCAATAACAGAAATAATATTTTTTTTATTACCATTAATTCTTAACTTTTCTGTTTTGCCAGAGCCAATTGCTAAACAGATATACTTACCTTTCTCTTTTAAATCCTTTATAGATAATACTTTTTTTACTCCATGTTGAAATTTTACTCCCATCATTTTGATAATTTCAATATCATTTTCAATCGCTTTCCTGGGAAGTCTAAAATCTGGTATAACATACTGAACTGTTCCGCCGGGATTTTTTCTTTTATCAAAAATTGTAACATCAAATCCATATTTTGATAGAAAATATCCTGCAGATAGTCCTGTAGGTCCTGCTCCAATTATGGCAACTTTTGATTCTATTTTCTGCTTGGAAGGAGTGATCTTCCCAATAATTTTTTCAAATCCCTTTTCCGCTGCAATGCGTCTAAGATCGCGAATTAGAAGAGAATCTTCATAATAGTTACGGGTGCAATTCAACTGGCATTTATGGTCACAGATATAGCCAGTAATAAACGGCAAGGGATTTTTCTGGAGAATTAATTTCAATGCTTGTTCATACTGCTTGTCGTTAATCAATTTTATATATTCAGGAATATCCTGATGAATAGGACAATTTTCAACACACGGTGTTAGGGCACAATCAAATAAAGGTAATTGTTTATTTATTTTATGATTATCAGTAATCTTCTTATTTTTGAAATAATCCTTATTCTGTATAGCTGAGTCTGCAATTAATTTTAGCTTTTCATTATCTATTTTATTGGCATTATAGTTTAATAAACTTTGCTCAAGATCTTCTGCCAATTGTTTTAGCCTGAGGTAGCCGCCTGGTTTAAGTAAATTTGTTGCTAAAGTAATAGGGTAAATACCAGTTGCAAAAATATTTTTTATATTGAAATGTGAAGCTCCACCTGCATAAGAAATTTTTATATCGCCTTCAAATTCTTCTGAAATTTTCTTTGCTAAGTTAATTGTTAATGGGAAAAGTGTTCTCCCACTCATGTACATTTCATCTGTAGGAAGTTTTTGCGGAGAATTTATTACAGGAAGAGTGTTAGATAATTTTATTCCAAACTCTCTATTATGTTTAATTGCAAAAGTTTTCAATTCTTTCAACATTTGAATTGCATCATTATACTGAAGGTCATTTGTGAATGATTCTTTTTTTAATTGAATGTAGGAATAGCCCATTTCATTAAATAAATTTCTCACATAATTATAACCTAAAAGTGTTGGATTCAATTTAACAAATGTATGCAGGTTTTTCTCTTCTATAAGATATTTGCAGATTGCTTCCTGTTCTTCTGGAGGGCAGCCATGCATTGTGGATAAAGTTATTGAATTGGAAATATTTGTAGATATATTATCAATATAATTATCAATATTATCAGGGACTTGCGGGTAATTTATTATCTTAAGTTCTTTTTTTAAAGTATGTTTGCATTTATTAAAATATTCATTTTTGTAAGCATCTTTCAAGCCTTCAATGAAACTATCTATTTTTGGACTTTTTATCCCAGATAGGTCATAACCAACACTCATATTGAAAACAAACGCTTTCTCCTTATTTTTTGATAAAGAGAATATTTTCTTGATAATATGTATAAGAAACCATGCTTTTACATATTCTTGGTAAGCCTGACTAACAGTTAATTCAGTTGACCACTCAGTATTATAACCTTCGTCTTCTGCTTCTATACAGGGTTTTTCAATATCTAAATCATCTTTAATCTGAACAGTTTTTAACTCAAAAAATCTTGCTCCGGAGAGATAAGAAGCAATGATATTTTGTGATAACTGAGTGTGTGGTCCAGCAGCTGGTCCAATCGGAATCTCACAATTCTCTCCAAATATTTTTATATGACTTTTACTATTCTTACTGAAAAATTTTACCTCAGGTATTCCAAATATTGATTTATGTTGTTTGTATTCTTCAAATATCCATTGAATTAATTTTTTAAAGGGGATTGGTCGCATTATTTTACCGCATATTATGCCGAGAAGTTATTTTTTTTATTTCAAATTTAACTCACTCTTGCATACTCAACTTGTGAACCAATTTTAGAAAGGACTATTTGCCATAACTGATTTTTGTGTGCTCTGAAGGAACCCGCAGAACTCAATAAATAATAATTCCACATTCTACGGAACCGTTCATCATAATTGTGCTTAATTTTCACCCAATTTTTCTGAAAGTTCTTATGCCAGACCATTAATGTTTTATCATAATATGTTCCAAAATTGTGCCAATCTTCAAGTTTGAATATTCCCTCGTATGCCTTGGTAATTTGTTTTGCTGAAGGGAGCATAGAATTTGGGAATATATATTTACTAGTCCAAGCTTCCCCTGACCTTACAGATTTATTGCTTGCAATAGTTTGTAATAAAAATAAACCATCATTTTTCAAGCAACGGTCAACAATTTTCATAAATTTTCTGTAATTTTTATAACCCACATGTTCAATCATACCAACAGAAACAACACGGTCAAATTCTTTTTTAAGATCCCTGTAATCTTGAAATCGTATTTCAACATCAAAATCCTTACATTGTTTTCTGGCAAGCTTTACCTGTTCTTTGGAAACAGTAATGCCAACCACTTTAGATTGGTATTTCTCTGCAGCAAATTTTGCAAAACCTCCCCATCCGCAGCCAATATCTAAAACACTCATACCTAGCTCCAATTTTAGCTTTCTACAGATTAGGTCTAATTTGGCTTCCTGTGCTTCATCAAGGTTTTTTGAATCCTTCCAATAGCCGCAGCTGTAATTCATCCTTTTGTCGAGCATATTCTTATAAAGAGCATTACCAATATCGTAATGTCTTTTTCCAATCACATATGCTTTTGATTTCCTCTGTTGATTAATCAATTTTGCTTTTAGGAAATCCCATATCTCATGCCTGCCTTTAACCTTTTTATCCAAACCTGCATTTAATATTTTGTAGATTAGCTGATCAATAGCTTCACAGTCCCACCAACCATCCATATAAGATTCTCCTAATGCAAGGGAACCACCTGCAAGAACCCTTGAATATAAATCCTGATTATTTACTTGAATATCCCAGGGTCTTTCTCCATTAATCTTAACATCTGCATTAGCGAGAAGAAGTTCAATTGTTTGTTTCATGATTTTGCCCCTCTCTTTAAATTATTTCCTATTTAATCATTTTTGCAGTTGCCTTAATTGCCTGAATAATTTGTATATAACCTGTACATCTACAGAGATTTCCAGAAATTGCTGTTTTGATTTCTTTTTCAGTTGGATTTGGATTTTCCATCAGCAACGCAGTTGCACTCATTATCATTCCAGGGGTGCAGAACCCGCATTGGACAGCACCATATTTGATAAAATTTTCTTGTAATTTTGATAATTTGCAATTAGTTTCCACACCCTCAATAGTTATGATTTCCTTACCCTGAACTTGACTGGCAAGCATCATGCAGGAGCAGACCGCTTTTCCATTCATAATAACTGTGCAAGCACCACATTCTCCAATTCCACATCCTTCTTTGGTTCCTGTTAGTCCTAATTTTTCTCTTAATATGTCCAATAGACGCATATTATCAGGCACATCTAAAATAACAGTTTTTCCATTTACTTTAAATTTTAAGTTTATCATACTTTTCCTTTCTCGGTCATGGATTTGCACAGATATTATTTCAGCCACCTGCCTTTTCACCCTTCGTAGTTGCACTACTACGGAGAACGGGCGTCAAACTACGGCAAGGCAAGCAGATTTACACAGATATACACGGATACTTTTTTAACCGCAGATTCACCCCATGAAATATAGTGGCTTACATTTTTCTGCGATTATCAGTTGCTATATCCTTTAATGCATCAACAAACATATTAATAAAAACAGGAATTTTATATTTTCCTGACCAGCGATTTCCTATTGAATCATAAATTATTTTA
>JAYEOL010000043.1:0-5758 GCA_034722995.1 Candidatus Cloacimonadota bacterium
ACCTTAAAGCATATTTATTTACACCATTTATTATAACAAAACCTTAATATTTTTTATAAAAATAAAAGTCAAGAAATATTATTACATAAAGTTGACAAAAATTAAAATCTCTTTATAAATTTATAACTAATAGGAAAGGCAAAGAAATTTATAAGAAATAATGAAAATTCTAATACAAAGAGTTAAGAAGGCATCGGTTACTATTGAGGGAAAATTAATCTCTAAAATTGGAAAAGGCCTATTGATTTTTCTTGGTATTGCAAGTAATGACAGTATTGTTCAAATTGAATATTTAGCAAAAAAATGCGTAAATCTTCGTATTTTCGAAAATGAAGGTGGCAAGATGAATCTAAGCGTGAAAGATATTGAAGGTGAAATATTACTCATTTCCCAGTTTACTTTGTGTGCTAATTGCAAAAAAGGTAATCGCCCCAGTTTCACTGATTCTGCAAAACCAGAGATTGCAGAAAAATTATACCAAGAATTTGCTGAAGAACTAACGAAAAATGGTATTAAGCCAAAGTTGGGAATTTTTGGCGCTTTGATGGAAGTTGAATTAGTGAATTTAGGACCTGCAACATTTATGCTGGAAAGATAAATCACAACTGTGAACACAGAGTTGATCGTTTCTAACATACAAAGAGCACAAAAAAAATAATTTTTCCCTCTTTATGCTTTTTTGGTCTTTGTGGTTAAATTATTCTATCTCTGTGACTCTGTGACTATCTTCAAATGCCAAAATCTTGACAGCAAAAAATACAAAAGGAAATTACCAACTCTAATGTATAAAAATAGATATCTTTTTGAAATCGGTGTAGAAGAATTACCAACTTCTTATATCCAACCAGCAATTGAGTTTATAACTAACTACTTTGATAACCAACTTCATAATCATATGATAGGATTTGAAAGTATTGAAAAATATTCAACTCCAAGAAGATTAGCTTTAATAATAAATGGACTGTCTATATGCCAGAAAGATATCAAGAAAGAAATAATTGGACCACCCAAAAAGATTGCTTATGATTCTGATGGAAATCTGAATAAAGTTGGTCTGGGGTTCTTAAAAAAACAAGGACTTTCAAAAAAAGATATTGTTATAAAAAAATTAAAAAGGGGCGAATATTTAACTTCAATAAAAGTAGTTAAAGGAAAAACAACAACTGAAATCCTGAAACAAATATCTATTGATATGATTGGTGAAATTCCATTTCCCAAGACAATGCGATGGCAGGAAAATGGTATATCTTTTGCAAGACCTATCCGCTGGATTGTTGCATTATATAATAACAATATTCTTGATGTCCAAATTAGCGATGTAAAAAGCAGTTATTTTACATTTGGAAATAGATTTGAAAAGATACACAATAAAATTAAAATTAAAAATATTGATGATTATCAACCTGAATTAGAAAACCATTTCGTAATTCCTGATAGAGAAGAGAGAAAGAAACTAATTATAAAGCAATTATATGAAACCGCAAATAAAGTTAACGGGGTTCCAGTAAAAGATTTTCAACTGATTGAAACTGTAACAGATCTGGTGGAATTTCCTTCTCCAATTTTGGGAAGATTTGATGAAAGTTTTCTAACACTTCCGCGTGAAGTGCTTATTACAACTCTCTCTGAAATCAAAAGATGCTTTTCTGTGTCAAATGAAAAAGGAAAATTGATTCCGTATTTTATCTGTCTCTGCAATAGCAACCCAAAAACTATTGATAAGGTCAGATACGGCTACGAAAGAGTTATAAATGCCCGTTTTACGGATGCAAAATTCTATTTTGAAACAGATAAGAAAACTAAACTTATAGACCGGGTTGAAAACCTAAAGAAAATAACTTTCCAGAAAGAGTTGGGCACTCTATTTGACAAAATTGAGCGAATGCAAGAACCTGCAAAATATCTATCTAAAGAGCTTAATTGCGATGTTGATAATATAAACAGAGCCATCCTTCTTTCTAAAACAGACTTAACAACTTTGATGCTTGGCGAAAAAGAATATACAAAACTCCAGGGTTTTATGGGATGGCAATATGCCTTGAATGATGGAGAAGATAAACAAGTGGCAAAAGCAATTTTTGAACAATATCTGCCAAGATACAAAGACGATATTCTGCCTGAAACACAAACCGGTACGGTCTTATCTTTAGTTGATAAAATGGACACAATTTGTGGATGCTTTGCAATTGGGCTTATTCCTACCGGTTCTTATGACCCTCTTGGTTTGAGAAGAGCCGGAAATGGCATTATTAAAATTTTGGATAAAAACAATTTATCAATCAATCTAAAAGTTTTAATTGATAAAAGCTTGCAATCTTTTAAATCTATAATAAAAGTAAATAGAAATACAGAATCACAAATAATACTTTTCTTCAGCCAAAGAATCAAGAATCATTTAGAAAATTATAAGATTGACTATGATGTTGTAGACGCAGTTATGTCAATTGGATTTTTTGATATACCTGATTTAATTATTAGAGCAAAAAAACTGCAGATTTTTAAATCTCATGAAGATTTTCGTAAACTTATTATTGGATTTAAAAGAGTGTCTAATATACTATCAGATTCCGAATATGAAGCAGATTTGGATGTAAAACTGTTTCAAGAAAAGGAAGAAAAGAAACTCTATCAAAAGGTAATGCAGATAGCTCCTGAGTATGAAAGAAGTGTTGCTGAAAAAAACTATCAAAAGAGCCTTGATTTATTAGTTTTGCTGAAAGATGACATTGATGCCTTTTTTGATAATGTTATGGTAATGGTTGAAGATAAAAAAATACGAGAAAATAGGATGGCATTGCTAAGGATGATTAATAAAAATTTCTTAAAAACTGCAGATTTGTCAAAAATAGTTTACGAAATTTAATTAGTTGAAATGGTTGAACTGGTTGAATCGGTTGAATTGGTTGAACTAATTATGGAGAACTAAGAATGGCAATAAATATTTCTCATAGAGCAAAAGCGATTAATCCTTC
The DNA here is from genome assembly GCA_034722995.1 of Candidatus Cloacimonadota bacterium. Taxonomy (NCBI): domain Bacteria; kingdom Pseudomonadati; phylum Candidatus Cloacimonadota; species Candidatus Cloacimonadota bacterium. Next base: position 2,973 of record JAYEOL010000043.1, read on the forward strand.
ACCAACATTAACAGTTTCTTCTTTAGCAAAAAGGATGCAGGCTAATGGAATTGATGTAATAAATTTTGGTGTAGGAGAACCTGATTTCAATACTCCAGATTATATCAAAGAATCAGCAAAAAAAGCAATAGATGATAATTTTACAAGATACACAGCCTCTGCTGGAATTCTTGAATTGAGAGAGGCAATTTCTACAAAATTCAAGAAAGATAATAATCTAAATTACAACCCAGAAGATATTCTGGTTTCGCCTGGAGCTAAGGCTGCAATCGTATTTATCTTAATGGCTGTTTGTGACCCCAGAGATGAGGTTTTAATCCCATGCCCATACTGGGTAAGCTACACTTCTCAGGTAGAAATGGTTGACGCCTTTCCTGTTCTTTTGCATACAAATATGTCCTGTAATTTTAAAATAAACACACAACAGCTTGAAGAAACTATACTTTCTCTCAGCAATCCTAAAGCCCTTATTTTAAACTCTCCCAACAATCCGACCGGTACGATTTATAATAAAAAGGATTTAAAAAAAATTGCTGAAGTTTGTCTTAAGCATAATATTCTAATAATTTCTGATGAAATCTATGAGAAGCTTATTTATGATGGAGCACAGCATGTTTCAATTGCTTCCATTTCTGATGAAATTTTTAAAATTACTGTCGTGATAAATGGAATTTCAAAAGCTTATGCAATGACAGGCTGGAGACTTGGTTATGCAGCGGGTCCCACAGAAATTATTAAGCGAGCAAGTCGTATACAGAGCCATATTACTTCCTGCGTTAATTCTATAACTCAAAAAGCTGCTGTTACTGCTCTATTAGAAAATGATGGAAGTATTGAAATGATGAGAGAAACATTTGAAAAACGAAGAAATTATTTAGTAAATGAACTAAATCAAATCCCACATATTAAATGTATTATGCCAAAAGGGGCATTTTATGCAATGCCAAATATTTCTTATTATCTAAATAATTCCCAAATAAAAAATTCTGTAGATTTGTGCCAATATCTGCTGAAAGATTATCATGTTGCTGTTGTTCCAGGTTCTGCCTTTGGTGTGGATAATTATGTCCGCTTTTCCTATGCGAATTCAATTGATAATATAAAGGAAGGAGTGAAGCGATTTGCAGATGGCTTGAAAAATCTATTATAAACTAAGAAATGAGATAAAATATAAGATTTTTTTTAATTATATGAAGCATTCATGTCCCGATTCATCGGGATACAAAGGAGAATGAAAATTATATTTGATTTGGAGTCGGCAAGTCTCTTGCCGAATTCAGCCGAGAGACTCGGCTACTCCATATAATATTAACAACGATTTTCATATGAAACATTTAGAATTCGGCGACGAGTGGAAAAGAAGGAGAGAAAGACGAAACAAAGAACTGTCTTCTTTCTGGAAATTATTGCTCAGGATTATTATCTTAATTGTTGTTATCTTGCTTGTAAAATTTTTTTCAAGCGGAGGTCCAGATAAATTGTTTAAATGGCTTACAGAATCAAAAGAACCTAAAACAGAAATAATCATAAATGAGGAAAAATGAGTCTTCTAATCATCGGTTCAATCGCATTAGACACTGTTCAAAACAGATTTGGTAAGGTAAGAGATGCACTTGGAGGTTCTGCAGTTTATGCCTCTTTAGCAGCAAGCTACTTCTGTAAAAATGTTTCAATCGTGGGTATTGTTGGGACTGATTTTCCCAAAGAAAATATCAAACTATTAAAGAATAAAGGTATAGATACATGTGGATTAGAAATAGCTGATGGCAAAACTTTTCGTTGGGAAGGAAAATATGAAAACCTTAATGAAGCAATTACTTTAAAAACCTCATTAAATGTTTTCGCAAACTTCTCCCCCAAAATACCTGATAATTTTAGTTCGTGTGAATATCTCTTTTTAGGCAATATTGACCCAGAATTACAAATAAGCATCTTAAGCCAGATGAAAATGCCGAAAATAATTGCAGCGGATACAATGAATTTCTGGATTGAAGGAAAAAATAAATCCTTAAAAAAGTTATTAAAAATGATAGATATACTATTCATTAATGAAGAAGAGATAAGAATGCTTACTGGCGAGAGTTATATCTTTGATGCTGCAGAAAAAGTTTTACAGATGGGTCTAAAACTCATTATTATAAAACAAGGAGAATATGGCTCCATTGCGATTACAAAAAACAATCTTTTCTTTGCACCTATTTTCCCTGTTCAAAAAGTGGTTGATCCAACAGGTGCGGGAGATTGCTTTGCAGGAGGATTTATGGGATATATTGCTTCACAAAATAACATTAATTATGAAACATTAAAAAGAGCTACAATTTATGGAACAATTACATCTTCTTTCAATATAGAGGGCTTCAGTGTTGAAATCATAAAAAGTATCAATAGAATGCAGATAGATAATCGGTATAATATTCTAAAAAAATATACTCAATTCAGCTGATTATTACTATAAAATGAAAATGAAATATAAAAATTCTGCGTATGCTATAGATGGACTTTGTATGATTGCATTTGAGAACAAGATTGATTCGGAAAAAATTGTTACAAAAACAGATGCTATTAAAATTGGAAAAATCAAAAGAGGCTTACCAAAAATTGTTATAAGTTATTATCCCACAAACTAATTACTAATGATAAATGACCAATGACTAATTCATGGCGCTTTATCATCTCTGGCAAAATGGCTCCAGCAGAAAATATGGCAATAGATGAAGCTATTCTGCTGGGAGTCTTAAAAGGTGTTTCACCACAAACTATCAGAGTTTATGATTGGGACCCTCCAA
>JAYEOL010000043.1:5858-13348 GCA_034722995.1 Candidatus Cloacimonadota bacterium
TGGCGCTTTATCATCTCTGGCAAAATGGCTCCAGCAGAAAATATGGCAATAGATGAAGCTATTCTGCTGGGAGTCTTAAAAGGTGTTTCACCACAAACTATCAGAGTTTATGATTGGGACCCTCCAACGGTTTCATTCGGATTTCATCAAAACATTGAAAAACAAATTGATTTAGGTAAAGTTAAAAAATATGGTCTTGGAATAGTTAGGAGACCAACGGGTGGAAGAGCAGTTTTACATTACGATGAAGTTACTTATGCAGTTATTGCGGATACTAATGGAATAATGAGTGGTTCAATTTTAAAATCCTATCAGAAAATTGGAAGTGTTCTTATAAAATGTCTTGATGACATCGGTATTTATGCTGAAATGGAAGATGGTATATCTCAAGATAAAAAACAGAAAGATTGGTCAAATCCTTGCTTTGCAAGTGCTTCAAAGTATGAAATTCATTACAAACACAAAAAAATTATTGGCAGTGCACAAATTAGAAAAAATAATGTATTACTTCAACACGGCTCTATATTACTAAACCACAATCAAGAATTAATGGCTGAATTAGTACCTTTTAACAATGCCTCTGACCATAATACTCTAAAAAAACTCTTATCTCAAAAAACCATAGCAATTAATCAAATCTTAGATGAACCTATTAGCTTTAATAAATTCGTAAATACCTTCAAAAAAAATTTTGAGAAAAAGTTTGAGTTAAACTTCTTAAAAGATAGTAAAATAAATAGATTTGAGAAAACTTTAATAGAAGAATTATCAATAAAATATAAGAATTATAATGGTAAAACAAATTTAAATAATAAAAAAATTGACATATGATTTGTATCAGTAAAAAATATGTTCCATAATCTCTTATAAGAGATAAAGTCACGAAGGGAGAAGCTATGAATAAGTATGCAATAGTTTTAACTATTTTATTTCTCTTACTATTTACCGATATTCTATCTGCTGGAACCACTGGAAAGTTAATGGGGAGAGTGACTGATTCTGCGACTGATGAACCAATTATTGGCGTAAACATAGTCATTTTGGACAAGCAAATAGGCACTATAACAGATGAAAAAGGCAGATATATGATTATCAACATTCCTGCTGGTACTTATAATGTTAAAGCAACTTTGATGGGATATGTTTCGGTAACAGTAGAAGGTGTAAAAATCAATTTGGATTTAACAACAACCTTAAATTTTGAGTTAGAAAAGAGGGCAATTGGAATTGAAGGTATTACAGTAAAAGCAAAGAGAAAACTTGTTGAGAAAGATGTTACAGGTTCTGAAAATATCGTTACATCTGAAGATATGGAACATATGCCAGTTGAAAATATTCAAGGCATCGTTGCAGTTACAGCTGGAGCTGTAGGTTCTGGAGAAAACTTACATATTCGCGGTGGACGTTCTGGAGAGGTTGTCTATACTGTTGATGGAATGTCAATCTCAAATCCAGTTGATAATGCTTTTGGGATGAATCTTGACTTAGATGCAGTGAGTGATATGTCTGTCCAAACTGGTGGGTTCACTGCTGAATTCGGGAACGCCCAGTCAGCTATTATTAATTTAATAACAAAATCTGGTGGACCCTCTTATTCAGGAAAATTAGAACTCAGGTCAGACCACATATTAGATGAAGGAAATAATACAGACTTGATAAAGTTTGCCTTAGGCGGTCCTTTACTTCCACTTGGAACAAGGGAAAAAAGAGATAGACTTACATTTTATCTAAATGGCTCTGGTTCCTGGACAGATACAAGGTATAAAGATTATTATAACATTGATTCAACTAATGTACTCTGGATAGGAAATCCTGATAAACAACAGATTCTCTCCAATAAACAAATCGCGAATATAAATAGTTTGGGTGGTGATAGAGACGAACTTTTCAATTTCTTTGACTTAGGAAATCGCTTTAGGAATAATTACCAACTTAATTCAAAAGTGAAATTTCAATTGAGTCCAAAAACTAAATTCACTATTGCTGTAAGAGGTGATAAAGAAATATATCTCCCATACTCCCAATATATGAAATATTCTTTACAATATTCTAATCATTATACTACAACTCATGACCAGGAAGCTTTTACATTTGATCATACAGTTTCACCTAAAATGTTTTATACAATTCGTGGTAGTAGATTCGCAACTGGTATTGAATTAACTTCTGGTGTGGATAGGGATTGGTATTTTTCAGATGAAAACTGGCATTTTAATCCCACAAATCCTTCTGCTAATAACTATGGTGTAGATATACCAGGTATTCTTGATAATGGAATTGATGTTTCACTTAAATACCGTAATCAAATAGGTGATGAAACAACTGTTCCGGGATTTTCCTCGCCTGGAACCAATGCCGGTTCTTTTGTTGATGATGAAACTGTCACTTATACACTTAGAGGTGATTTAACATATCAGATTGGTATTATTCATAGTGCTAAAACTGGTTTTGAGATTAAATATAATGACATTTATAAAGATAGATTATATCGTCCATGGATTATTGATGATGTCAAGCGTTTACCTAATTATTTAAAGGGAAAAGAGGTTGATACCCTTGGAATGCATATACCAATAGATTCACTTGTTGATTATGGATATCTCGCTTATGGTACAGAAATTTATCGTATTGATGACTTCAAAGATGGAATAAAATTTGCTGGGGGGTCTATTGACGGATATAAAGCTTATCCCTGGCAAGGTGCCTATTATCTCCAGGATAAAATGGAGTGGAAAGGTATGATAGTTAATGCTGGAATAAGATTTGACTCCTGGTATCTGGGTGATAAATATCAAGTAATTAGTGATGCTACTGGAAAATATGTGGATGCTGAGTGGGATTCTGTTGCATATCTTAAACAAGATAATGAAGGCGATTATTATATTGATAAAGAAAAGGTTGATAAATTTCAGCTGATGATAAGCCCGCGACTCGGTGTCTCCCATCCTATTACAGATAAAGATGTTATGCATTTCGCATATAATTATCAAAGTCAATTGCCCCCAATGCAATATGTTTTCACAAGTGCTACCCCTGAAGTAGGTTCAGTTGGCGCTAATGTTGGTAATCCAAATCTAAAGCCTGAAACTACCATTACTTATGAGGTTGGCGTTGAACATCAAATAGGAGAAGATTATCTGCTGGATGTCACACTCTTCTATAAGAATATTTATAATCTTGTAAGTGAGCTAAGTGTTGATTATTCAATACTGCCTGAGGATATCGCTGAATCAGGAAAACAGCACTATCTTTATATATCAACTGATTATGGTAGTGCCAGAGGTGCAGAATTTACCCTTAGAAAAAGATTTAGCAACTTTTGGGGATTTAATATTGGCTATACTTATTCTTGGGCAAGTGGTAAAAACTCGGATGTACATACTGCAAGAGACAATTTAAGAGAATTCCCACTCAATTGGGATATACGACATATAGGTTCAGTTAACTTTGATTTCAGAATTCCAGAAGATGAAGAATTTTATCTTTTAGGATTAAAAATGCCTGACAAATTCTATGCTAACTTATTATGGAGGATTAATTCTGGTGAACCGTATACTCCCGTCTCAAAAAACGATAAACCCTTAGATACAAACTCAGAGAGATTGGATTGGACTCATAATGCAGACTTTAGACTCACTAAGGCATTCTATTTAATTGGAAAGTCTAAAGTAAAATTATTCTTTAATGTAAATAATTTATTTAACACAAAAAATATAAATTGGGTATATCCGAAAACTGGAAAAACTGACGATGATGGAAACATTATTAGGCTCTTTGATACAAATAATGATGGCAAATTAGATGAGGGTGATGACCTTACAGGCGCAGCTATCTATCAAAATTACCTTAAAAACCCAGGTAGATATTCTGAACCCAGAAGATATACATTAGGAATAAGTCTTGAATGGTAAAAAAAAATTCTGAAGGATCCCGACTTGTCGGGAAAGGAGGATTAAAAGTGAACAAGAAAATCAACATTCTAATCCTAATAATCTTTGTGGCATGTATATTAATTTATAGTAACATACTTGCACAAGAACAGGAAAAAGAAACTATTGGAGATACGGCTTCCATTGCAGTAGAAACAACAGAAGTAGAAGCAGTAAAAGGCATCGGTGGTTTTGAGGGATTTGCACGAAGAATCGTGGGAAGTGGTTTGGTTGACCTGTTTATCAAAGGTGGATTTGTTATGTGGCCTATCCTGCTCCTTGTTATCTGGGCATTGGCTACCTCTATATGGAAAATAATTGCTCTTAGATATGCTAAAATTTCTGTTCACGACTTCTTGAACAAACTTGCACCCTTAATTAAAGAAAAGGAAATTGATGATGCTATTAAGTTATGTGCCAAAACTCGTGGTCCTGTAGCAAGTGTCTTACATGCTGGATTATTAAAAGCTGACAAAGGAATTGAAGAAGTAGAAAAAGCTGTTGAAAATGCAGGTATTTTAGAAATGTCCTTTCTTGAAAAAGGATTAATCGCTTTGGCAACCACTATAAATCTTGCCCCAATGTTAGGCTTTCTCGGTACAGTTGTTGGTATGATTAAAGCATTCCAGTCTATTGAAGCTGCAGGTGAAGTCGAACCAACTATTGTAGCTGGCGGTATTTCTGTTGCTTTGATTACTACTGCTTCTGGATTAGCAGTAGCAATCCCAATTCAACTGATCAACAATTTCTTTATCTCAGCTATTGATGGATTAATTATTGATATGCAAGCAGGGTCTGAAAAATTTACAGAAGCACTACTTGAGAGAAAATAATTATTACCCTTATTGTTCATTAACTTATGTTAATTATTTAAACAGGAATTAAGAAAGCAAAAAATTAATCACCATGTAATAATATATAAGGTTTAATAAATAAAATGAATATAGCAAAACAGAAAAAAGTTAGACAAAAGGCTCGTATTCCGACCTCTTCAATGGCAGATGTAGCTTTTCTATTGTTGATTTTCTTTTTGGTTACTACCAAATTTGATGTAAAACAAGGCCTGGGATTGGTCCTGCCACCACATGTTGAGTCTGGTGGGAAAAAGGTTAAAATTAAGAAAGAAAATCTGACCAAAATTAAAGTAAATAAGAGAGGTGAAATAGCAGTTGATGAAAGACTGGTCTCGCCAGGGGAACTCAAAACAGTAGTTCAAAACAAGATTCGCGAAAATCCTAAGATGGTTTTTGTCCTTGAGACAGATAGAAGATGTAAATACTATATGATGGTAAAAGCCCTTGATCAACTCCTTGGAGCAGGGGCACAAACAGTCTCACTATCTACCAGATAATCAGATAAGAGGATATATGGCAAAAATTGAGAGAAAAACAAAAATTGCTACTGAAATCCCTAATGCATCAATGTCGGATATCGCCTTTCTACTACTAATATTCTTTATGGTCAGTACAACTTTTGTTAAAGAGAAAGGTTTGAGAGTAAATCTACCAAGAGCTGTAGCATTTCAAAAGATTAACCGTAGAAATGCTGCTACAATCTATGTGGCACGATCAGGTATTATATCTGTAGATGACTTTGCTGTTGAGACTGGACAAATAAGATATATAATGCAAAAAAAACTAGCTGAAAATCCTGGTATTATAACCTGCTTTCGTACTGATAAGGACGCATACTATGGGCTTATGGTAGATATAATGAATGAATTAAAAAAAGCCCAAGCATTAAGGGTTTCGTTTGAAGTAAAAAAATTGTTTTAATCTAAATATAAAAATAAAGGTAATACAAAATGAGAAATAAGTTAGACTATAGTTCTTCAGATTGGAAAGATGAAGTAAATTCGTACTTTGAGAGGTCTCTAAGTTTGGCACTGCTTCTTTTATTATTTACCTTTATTGTTTCTCCAAAAATTGAAGTGAAACCTTATCAACACAAAGTAAAAGAAATTCAAACTATTGAAATTCCTCCAGAAGTTAGACAGAAATTTAAACCTCCAGAAGAGGTTAAACCTATCATTCCTCTTACCATAGAAGAGTCTGGTTTAGAGAGCGATGAAGAGATTGAAGAGATAGAAACAATTGGACCTACTACTCTTGATTTAACAAAACCACCTCCAGTTACAAGAATCGGGACAACCCCTAAGTTCGTGATTTATGAAGAAGACCCTATACCAATTAAAAAAGTCTGGCCTGAATATTCAGATTTTGCAAGACAAAGCGGTTTAGAAGGAACTGTTGTTGTCCAAGCTGAAGTATTTGAAGATGGAACTGTTGGTGCGGTAGAGATTGTAAAAAGTCTTCAATCTGGACCAGGAGGATTGGATGAACTTGCTATTAAAGCTGTTAAGCAATGGAAATTTATACCAGCGAAAAATCAGGGTAAACCTATAGCTATCTGGGTTACTTTTCCAATTAAATTTACATTTTAATAAGTTCTTAAACGAAATCTTATTTTATATGAAGATTATGAAAATAAATTAGGAGGTAAGATGCATAATAATAAAGGAAAATTGATACTGATATTCACTACTGTGCTTCTATTAGGATTCAGTACATTCTTGTGTGCTAGATCTGTTATGGGTGGTTCTGGTGGTGATAAGAAACTTGATATTTTTCATTATCATAATGTTGGTAATATCTGGCTTAGAATTAGTAATTATGGATTTTTTGGCTCAGGTGATGATATTGTGCCACAATATCCATCATTAGAATATCCTGGAGGTTCTGGTATTGATTATTTATACCAGGGTGCTTTATGGTTTGGAGCAAAGAAAGAAAGAAGAAATGCTCAGGGACTGAAACTATATTGGGGTGATGAAGAACATACAGAAGAGAATATTACTCCTACTCCTACGGAATGGGGGGTAGTTGTTGATACTTTATGCTCTGTAGGCTTTGATGGTGATGCTGATATGTATGAATTTCTTCCTGCTTATAATGGATTAGAAGAGCTGGCTTTGGGAGCGATATACGATATGTATAACAAAGATGATGCTGTGCTGGAAAGTTCAATTCGGGAGCAGAAAACCGGTGTTGACGACGACAATGATGGTATGATTGATGAAGATATGCCTGGATTTACTTTCCCTTTTAGGACTGCAGATGAACTTCCTGCTCCATTTTATGATTTTGGTGGTCTCCAGCCCTACCAATGGCCTGACAATGCACCTGAAATTATTACAAAAGAAGAGAATCTAAGAATTTGGTTTCCACTTGGATTCTTGAATTTAGGTTATATAGACCCTGATAGCCTATACAATTTTGCTGTACCCCAGGACGATGACAACGATGGTTTGATTGATGAAGATGGAGCGCCAATATCAGAACAAGATTTTATGGGTTATTATTATGATTACAGCCCGTTTGGAACAACTGGTGAACGAGTATGGGGTGGATGGACTTTTGGACAAGGCCATACACCTCTTAATATCCGTGTTCGCCAATTAAGCTTTCAATGGAGTTATGAATATATTAAAAATCTTGTTTATGTTGAGTTTGATATCAGCAATATGAATGAAGAAGATACATTATATGACTGTGCAATGGG
>JAYEOL010000044.1:0-31908 GCA_034722995.1 Candidatus Cloacimonadota bacterium
AACCAATCCAGTTCTCTTGATTTTCATACAAAGGTATTTCTGTTGTTTGAAGTTCCCAATCCCCAGAAACAAGCAGAACAGCGGGCTGATTCATCCTTATCTTGTAACCATCTATGGTGTGGAAATTCTCATCTTCAAGATCGTTCTCCCAATCTAAGATCTGCTCATTATACCAGATTACAGGATCAGTATTACTTTCATAATATACTCCCTCTAATATATCCGGGTCTAATATTGATGCCAAGACATCCAGAGCATTGGTTCCCACAGGCTCAATCTCTTCCAGCACAGGGAATGAGACCCAGTTCCATCTTATACTTTCATCTCCTTCTAGGTGGTGAACAAATACATCATTTGAATAGAAATCCTCAAAAGCAGTCGCATTACCAACGCGAGGGAGATATACTAAAGTACCATCATTAATATAATTCCATCCAGGTGGTGGATTATCGCCAGGTGGGTCACTCATCGCTGCTAAGATATTACAGTTAGAATCATCAAAATAATAAAGTTCATAAACAGATGGAGATCCAGCTTCTATCTCCCTATATGCATATAAACCTGTATTATCAGAGAATATGAAATTCTTAGCAGTAGTGGGCCAATAAGTAAGATCACTAATTAGATTCAGCGCTTCATGAATACCCGATATAATATCTCCATCATTTAAATAAATCCGCCACATGACTAAGAAGAAGTATATTTCTGTATCAACTACATAATACAAATTATTCCACCATTCACCTGTTCCACCATGCATTTGTGGTTCAAATCCATTCTCCTGACACCAATCTAAGAACCCATTAATCTGCCAAGTTATGTAATACTTATCTACAGTTCCGTTATGAGCAAAAGTAAATTGATGCGCATAAGGTTCATATTGCCAGACAAATGGATGTGGGTCTGGAATGTCAGGAACATTCGTAGCACTTCTTACATGCCCCATCCCAACTGTTGCCTCTATATCTTGGTTCACAAAGTTTTCTTGGAATATATCGTAGTCATTATCGTTATAGGCTGGATCTGCATCTCTCCATATATCATAATCCAATACTATCTCGTTATCATCTCTATAAAATAATAAACACCAACCATCATAATATGGGTATAAATATCCACCTTGTACTTGCAATTCATCTAACAAATTTTCTACCATACTTGTTTCATTATATAAAAAATAGTCATCTTTTGCTGTCATACCCAGTAATCGGCAATCCGCTTGTGCATTAGTAGATAATGTTACTAACAATAATGAAGCTATTATTAGAATGTGTATCCACCATCTATTTTTTATATTCTGTGCTTTCATCTTTTCCTCCAGAATATTTTATTTTTCCCTTCTTTAGCTTGCCTATTCACATAAAAAGAAAGAGAAAGGGCAAGCATAACTAAGTGAACTTATTTTTCCCAATTATAAACATATATTTATTCCGCTTTCTATAAGGTAAAACATTAACAAATTTTATAATATTTTGAATGTAATTTTTCAATTTGATATTAAGGGGAGGGAGTGGTAAAATAAGTAATGTAAAATAAAAAATGGAAAATTGGACATAAGAAGGATATATTGGAATATTAAGATACTGTTACACAATCTAAATCTACCCTTTTTCATTATCCTTGTTTCCTTATAGTTAAAAAAAAAATTTAATAAAAATGAAAATTATTTTGTCAAGTAAAATCTATCGTATTTCTAAAATTTCATTGGCAATCAGTATCACATCAAAGAATTTAGCCGTCATCAGGAAAGCATAAAGAGAATTATACTCAATCTATTTTGGATTAAATTCTTGACTGCAAAAATTTCTCTCCATCTATCTTGTAATTAAGATGAATATTATTTTGAAAGAGATAATTTTAGTTTTAATTGCGTATTGGATTGGCTCGTTTTCTTTTGCAAGAATATTTACAAAACTATTTCGCAATCTTAATATATATAAAGTTGGTAATTTTATTGCAGATGCTTCCAATGTATATCACAATGTAAGTAGGCCTTTAGGAATTTTGGTATGGTTATTAGATTTCTTGCGAATTTATGTTACACTTTGGATTATTCATTTAATATTTCTAAAGCATGAGCCAGAACTTTTACTTTTGGTAGGCTTTTCTATGACGATAGGACATTGCTTTCCTGTAATGCATAATTTCAAAGGCGGGCGAGGTGTAGTTGCATATTCTGCTCTGCTCTTCTACTTTGCACCCTTACCTACTTTTATTGTGGGTATTGCTTCACTATTAATAGCACTACTTTTTCATCAAGCACGCTTTTCCCAATATATGATGGTAATAGTGGTCCCAATTGCTTGTTATATTTTTAAAACTGGTAAAGTATGGGCGAGATATTTATTTCTGACTTCAATTATTATGGGTATTATAAATTATTTCGTGTCAAAAAGATATGGAGAGATATGAAATGAAAATAAGAATCAAAAAAGTTGAATCAAAAAGTGATTTAAATAAGTTCATAAAATTGCCCTGGAGAATATATAAAAATGATATAAATTGGGTTCCTCCTCTTATATCCCAGATGAAATCTACTTTCAATCCAAACAAAAATCCTTATTTCAAACATTCTGAAGTACAATTCTTTTTAGCAACAAAAAATAATAATATTGTGGGACGCATTGCTGCACATATAAATAGGACTCACAATAATTTTCATAAAGACAGGGTTGGATTTTTTGGTTTCTTTGAATGTATTCCAGACTATGATGTAGCAAAAACTCTTTTTGATGAAGCATATAATTGGCTTAAAAAAAGAGAAATGGAAGTTATTCGGGGACCAATGAATTTTTCCACTAATGATGAATTAGGTTTGCTTATCAAAGGGTTTAATATGTCGCCAATGGTGATGATGACTTACAATCCACAATATTATAAAAGTTTTATTGAAAAGTATGGCTTCAAAAAGGCGAAGGATTTATACGCTTATTATATTGATTTTCACGAAAAGATGCCAGAAAGATTTGAACGGCTTATGAAGCGGGTTAAGGAGAGGAAAAGATTTATTCTACGAAAGCTTAATCCCAAAAAAATTGAGCAGGAGATCTCTGCAATATTTCATGTTTATAATCAAGCTTGGCAGTATAACTGGGGTTTTGTTCCAATGGATGAAAATGAATTTCACCATACGGCAAATGAACTCAAAAAAATCATTGATTATGATTTAGTTTTTGTTGCAGAGATTGACAATAAACCAGTAGGCTTTTCCTTATCTCTTCCCGACATAAATCAGGCATTAATTAAAATAAATGGACGATTATTTCCACTTGGGTGGCTAAAATTATTATTGGCATTTAAAAAGATAGATAGAGTAAGAACGATCACTTTGGGTATTGTGAAAAAATACAAGGATCTTGGTATTGACCTTGCTTTTTATTATGAAACAATTAAGAATGCTATAAAAAAAAGGTGCGGTCGCGGAGAAGCTTCCTGGATATTAGAAGATAATATGAAAATGCGCAGACCGCTTGAGAGAATGGGTGCTGATATTTATAAAGTCTACCGTATTTACGATAAAAAATTAGTATAAAATTAGTTAACTAATGACTAATATATCCCTTTTGCGAACAAATAAATAAACCAACTAACCGAGTTAACCAATTTACTAATTTACTAAACTTATGTTCAATTTATCATTTCTTAATTCAATAATATTATTTGGATTAGTTGCTGGGATTATCCCAGTTCTAATTCATTTGTTTGTAAAACACCATCCTAAAATTGTATATTTTAGTTCATTAAGATTTCTGAAACAGATACAAAAGAATCAAGCAAGAATTATTAAATTACGGCAAATACTTCTTTTAATAACAAGAATTCTGATAATTGTCTTTTTGATATTAGCCCTATCACGTCCTGTAATAAAGACTTTATTCCCATCTGCACCACGATTAAATCAGGTATTGAAAACACATGCACCAACAGTAGTAGTGATGATAATTGATAATAGTTTCAGTATGAATTATTTGGAGGGCAAGAATACAATACTTGATAATGCAAAAGAGACCGCAAAAGATATTATTCATTTGTTGAATGATAAAGATAAATTAATGGTTCTTACACTTAATAAAAACTACAATTCTCAAAATAGCTATTTCTCTATTCCATCAAAAGTAAATACAAAAATCAATAAGATTTCAATATCTGATAATACTCAAACATTGAAATCTGTCCTATTGAAAGCAGAAGAAGAATTAGCACATCAGGATATAATTAATAAAGAAATCTATTTTATTACTGATAATCAGAAATATACATGGGATAAATTTACAGAAATTACAGGTAATATCAAAACAAATATTTTTATTATTCCCGTTAATAAGGATAAAGCAAAGATAAACCAATCAACAACATCAGCGATGTATATTCCCCGATTGCTTAGCAGAACTAACCAGCCTGAAATAAGAGCAACAATAAAAAACTACTCGCAAAATAAGAATAAAAATATAATCGTTTCCCTAATATTAAATGATATTACAAGAGAAGAAAAAGTGATTTCACTAAATCCCTATCAAAGCAAGCGAATATCTTTTGAGTGCCCTATCAAGGGAGAGAAATTTTATTATGGTGAAGTAAAATTAAAAGATGAAATGCTGCCAGATGATAACAGTTTTTATTTTAATTTTTCCCCTGATGAACTTCCCAAAATTATCGTAATTTCAAATGTGGATATTCCATTTCAGTTTTCATCTGCACTTGATATTATAACTAATAATAACTGGCAGAAAATATTGCAAGACGAAATTAACGATGATATTGTTATGAATAATCATCTTTTTATATTCTATAGATTAAAAAAATTTTCTCAAAAGTTGGAATTCTTTGCTGATTATATTAGAAAAAAAGGCAAATCAATTTTCCTGATTCCCTGTGTAGATGTTCAAGATAATATACCTCTACAAACCTGGTTAAGAAAAGATGGAATCTCATTTAATAATTTAGATAACCAAAATTCAAAAATCAGTTTTATTAATAAGATTCATCCTATCACAAATATATTTTCAGAAGAGATGTTCAAAAAAACAACAATAAAAAGAATGTGGGATATTTCTGCTAATGATTTTATTATACTAATATCCAACAATAATAATTTCCCTATTTTTGTTATCAAAGATAGATTTATTATTTCAACAATTGATTTTACTGAGGATTGGAGTAATATTGTATATCAACCTTGTTTCCCTGTATTATTGTATAATATTGGAGAATATCTCGGTAAGGAAAATTCACGATTATATAATTATCCGGTTGGCACATCACTAACTCTTGATTCCACTGGAGAGCTTGAATTACTACTTCCAAACGGAGAAAACATTCCAATCTCTATTCCAACTAATAGTATTAGAAAGCAGACTTTTATGCAAACTGAGCAGCAGGGGCACTACTTCTTAAAAAAAGATGATGTGGTACAAACCGTATATTCTTTAAATTTATCAAGAGAAGAAAGTAATCTGGCACAACTTTCAGAGAAGGAGATTGCGACAATTAATAATTTAACAACAAATGTCCATTTCCTAAGCATAAATAATTGGATGAGTCAAATCTTGACTTCTAGATACGGATATGAATTGTGGAAAACATTCTTATGGATTGTTCTGGGATTGTTAATATTTGAGATGGTTTTGGCATATTCTGGAAAGAAGAGTTTGTAAAGGGAATAGGGAAATAAGGGAAATAGGGTATAGAGATGAAAAGGATTTTGCGATGAAAGGTTATAATGAAAATAAGGATTTTATTACTCTTGAAGCTTGGAAAAAGTGTAGGGAAGTCAGAAAATTTTTCAATTCTAAAGATTTGTTTGACAATGGTGTAGAATTAATTGAATCAGCTAAAGTAACACTAAATGGTTATATCAATTATATAAGGAAAAAAATCAAACACAAATGAATTTCTTAATCCTTATATCCTTATTTCCTTATTTCCCATATTTCCTTATACCCTTAGCACGGAGTGCCCTATGAACAATAGAGAGTTCCTGAATCCAGAGATAGTTGCAAAGTTAGATAGATTTGAAATCCGTGCCCGATTAATTGTGGAAGGTTTTATTACAGGTTTGCATAAATCACCATATCACGGGTTCAGTGTTGAATTTTTGGAACATCGTGAATACAATCCCGGAGACCCTATCAAACATATTGATTGGAAGGTCTTTGCAAAATCCGATAGATACTTTATTAAGAAGTTTGAGGAAGAGACAAATCTAAAAGCATATATTTTGATTGATTGCAGTAAATCTATGGGTTTCACATCGCAAAAAATCAGTAAACTTGAATATGCAAAAACTCTTGCATCCGCATTAACATATCTAATGATAAGTCAGCAAGATGCAGTGGGACTTCTTTCTTTTGATGAAGAAATCAGAAATTATATCCCGGCTCGTTCTGCTAAAACGCACTTAAATATAATCTTTCATAAGCTTGATGAACTTCTGCCGCAATCCACAACACAAATTGCAACTGTTTTGCATAGCCTTGCTGATAGAATAAAAAAAAGAGGCCTAATCATTCTTATCTCTGACCTTTTGGATGAGCCAGAAGAGATTGTGATGGGTTTGCAGCATTTTCGCCATCAAAAGCATGAGGTTATTGTCTTCCATATTCTGGATAATCAGGAATTAACATTTAAATATAATAGTAAAACAAAGTTCATAGATATGGAAACTGGAGAGGAAATAGTCACACAGCCGTGGGAGATTAAGAAGAGATATTTGCAAAAAATAGAAGAGATGAAAAAACTCTTTTCTTTAAAATGTTACAACTCATTTATTGATTATGTGCCGATAAACACAAGTACTCCTTATGATAAAGCACTTTTTGCGTATTTGATAAAAAGACAGAAGATATTGTAATGGGTCTATGAGTATTGGCTTAGAAAAAATATTTTAGAGATTTATTTACTAAAATTACAATTCCTCAAATATCCCTGTTCCGTTATTTTTTCTTACATTATTCCAATGAAAATATTTCCCATTCATAGCAATATAAACCCCATGTGGTAATGTCTGAACAAAAGCCAATGCAGCACCAAGATTGAACATACCATCTGAACTTCCAAATTTGTATGGCACCATTGCACCGGTTAAAACAATGGTTTTATGCCTAATGTTTTGCCCCAATAGTATTGCTGTTTTTACCATTTTGTCAGTTCCGTGTGTAATAACAATTTTATCTTCTTCAGTATCCTTACAGGATTGTAGGATAAGATTTCTATCTGCATTTGTCATTTTTAAACTATCAATCATCATCAGTGTTTGTATATCAAGATTAAGTTTACATCTACCTAATTTTAGAATCTCATTCAAATGAGTATCTTTGAAAAATAATTTTCCATTTAATTCGTTGTATTCTTTATCAAAAGTTCCACCAGTTACAAAAATTTTTATTAGCATCTTTCCTCGGATTTATTAAAATTTTACATTCCCATAAGGTTTTTAGCGAATTTGAACTTTCCTTTATTCATTCCCTTCATCATTTTTTTCATCATATCAAACTGTTTTAATAGTTGATTGACTTTTTGAAGGGAAGTCCCACTGCCATTAGCAATTCTAAGTCTACGACTTCCATTAATAATATCAGGATGTTCTCTCTCATTTTTTGTCATAGAAAGGATTATTGCTTCAATCTGTTTTAGGTTATTTTCATCCACTTTTATATTCTTCATAAACTTAGAATTTGCCATAGGTAGCATTTTTAATATGTCATCAAGTGGACCCATTTTTTTCATTTGATGGAGTTGAACAAGGAAATCTTCAAGAGTGAATAGATTTTTGCGGAGTTTTTGTTCTAATTTTTCTGCTTCCTTTTGGTCAAAAGCCGCTTCAGTTTTCTCCACCAATGTAAGTATATCTCCCATTCCAAGAATACGAGAAGCTATTCTGTCAGGATGAAATATTTCCATATCGCTCAATTTTTCACCAACACTAACAAAACGAATGGGCTTACCTGTAACTGCCCTAATGGATAATGCAGCTCCACCTCTCGCATCTCCATCTAATTTTGTAAGAATTATTCCTGTCAGATTCAAACGGGTATTAAACTCTTTTGCACTATTCACAGCATCTTGACCTGTCATAGAATCTGCCACATAGAATATCTCATCTGGTTTAATTATATTAGATAATTCCTTTATCTCATTCATCATCTTATCATCAATATGAAGTCTTCCTGCAGTATCAAAAATTGCCAAATTACTTTGATTTTTATCAGCAAATTTGAGAGAATTTTTGGCAATTTTCGTTACATTTTTAATATATTCTGAATAGACGGGAATGCTGATTGATTTGCCGAGTGTTTCCAATTGTTTAATTGCAGCAGGTCTGTATATATCAGCAGCAACGAGTAAAGGCGAATAGTTTTGCTTTTTGTAATGTAATGCTAATTTTGCACATGCAGTTGTTTTCCCTGTTCCTTGTAGACCGACTATCATTAATTTTGATATTCTATTTTTCTGATATATCTTTTCAGGTATGTTAGAGCTCATTAGAGCAATTAGTTGTTCTTTTACAATTTTTACGATTTGCTGCCCTGGAGTGAGAGATTTTTGTACACTTTCACCGAGAGCTTTTTCCTCTGTATCTTTTACAAATTTTTTAACAATGATGTAGTTGACATCAGCTTCAAGCAATGCCAAACGAATTTCGCGTAAGCCAGTTCTAATATCTTTTTCAGATAGTTTTCCGTGTCCTTTTAACTTTGAGAAAATTTTTGTTAGCCTTTCTGTGAGTGAATCAAACATTTCGTAAACCTTCTATGACTTTTTTGTAGTTCTTGCTGTTAAATATAAAATTCCCAGCAACAATGATGTTAGCGCCAGCTTCTTTCACCAGCTTTGCAGTTTGATAATTTATCCCACCATCCACTTCAATTTCTATTTTTCGCTTTCCTACTATCTTATGAAGCTCCTGAATTTTTGGAGTGCAGTCAGCTATGAATTCCTGTCCACCAAAACCGGGGTGAACAGTCATTATCAATACATAATCAATATAATCTAAAATTTTTCCCACCGTATTTAACGGTGTTTCTGGATTAATAGCAACGCCAGCTTTAACTTTAGATTTTTTTATTGCGTTCAGCAATTTTTCATATTTTGAATTGGTTTCTATATGAAATGAAATATAATCAACACCGCTTTCAAGGAATTTCGGAATAAAAAATGCAGGATTTGTAACCATTAAATGCGTATCTAATGGGAGGTTTGTTGTTTTTCTTATTTGCTTAACCAATTCAGGACCAAAGGTTAAATTAGGCACAAAATGTCCATCCATAATATCAAGATGGAGCATATCAGCTCCTGCTTTCTCAATGTTTTTAATCTCCCTCTCCAGATTAAGAAGATTAGCAGAAAGTAGAGATGGAGCAATTTTTAATTTCATATGAAAATATCTTCACCACAAAGGCCACGAAGAACACAAAGAAAAAAGAAATAGAAATATTATAACTTCTAAGTTAAATGCCATTTTCATGCTCCTTTGCGTTCCGATGTGTTGGGACATGAGTGTTTCGTCTGAAAATAACCCTCAAATAAAGATTCAAAGTTGAAATAAACAGGATTGCATCCGCCAGTCCCGATTAATCGGGTCTAACAGATGTATTTTTCATAATATATTTTGATATCGGCTTTTTGTTTGTTTCTATATAAAAAATATTTATTCTCATTTGATAAATATATCAAATGGATATATTATTTTTGTAACTGATATTATATATTAATTTTCTTTTCAGCAATGCAGAAAATTATATCTTGAATCTTATCCTGTGGGAGTAATTTTTTATTGATTCTATGGATGATTTTGGATTTTTGCAATACTAATTCCTGAAGCCAGATATTATTCTCAACATTTACAAAAAGGATGTTGTTGTCGAGCTTATTAATTTGAGCTTTTTTGCTCAGGATACTGCCAACAGCTTTGCTCCACAGTAAGCCAATTTTTATTTCTCGAGCAAATCCTTTATGAGATAAATCCTTTATTAAACTATCAATTATATTTCCAATATGAGTAAAAGAAGACATTAATCTACTTTTTTGGTAGCAGTCATAGAAATACCCAACCATGAGAACAATGCCAAAGCAATTAGAAGATAATAAACTGTTCCAAGTGCATTATAACTGGTGTCATAGCTTGCCATTGCAAGAGCTGGGAGAAATGCACCAATTACCAAGAGTAAATATCCAAGAAAAGAAGAGAAAGCACCTTTTTTAATCAAGAATACTGCTAAAATGCCGAGAGCAACTAAAACAAGTGCAAATATAAATATCAATGCCTGAATTCCGAAAGAAAAGTTAGCTTTACTTAAGATAAGATTTGGCAGAATACATCCAAATAGAACAAGGATAATACCGAAGATTTTTCTGATTATAACTTGAGCTTTGGTTGTTCCAGCATGTCTGTGGGTATTTTTTGCAATAACAAAACCTACTGCAAAAACAATAATACCCACTATTGCCCAAATTAATGCTGACCTTGTTGGGTTATCACTACCCAATCCTAATGCAGAAAATGCAAAAATTATGACCACCCACATTAGGATTTCCTTGATAATGCTAAGAATTTTCTTCATCTGTATTCTCTTTCTTTTGTTTTTTAACTTTAATTTTTAATTGTCCTTTAATATCTTCTTGGAGTTCAATTTCAACAATATGATTTCCTATATCCTTGATATGTTTTTCCATTTTTACGTCATTTTTGTCAATAGTTAATCCTTTTTCTTCAAGAGCCTTAGCAATATCTAATTCACTCACAGAACCATAAAGATGTCCATTTTCATCGGCCAGTCGCTCAAATGTACAAGTAGTTTTTTCTATCTGTTTCATTATAATTTCTGCTTCTTTTAGTTCTTCTGCACGACGCTTTTCTTCAGCTTCTTTTAGTTGGTTAATTAACTTAAGATTTTTGGGAGTTGCAGGTATTGCAATATCTTTGGGGAAAAGATAATTTCTGGCATAACCATCAGCTACTTTAACTATATCACCAACTTCTCCAAGTTTCTCACTCTGTTTTTTTAAAATCACTTTCATAATTTATCTCCTTCTGTCCTTCTATTCGCCGTGACTGGCTGTCGCAAATTTTCTAATGTGTATCCATGTATCTAAAAGACCTAAAATGGAAATAATTATCAACAAATAGAAATTAAAGAGAGGTATAATTAATAATATTATTCCCAAAAAGACACTTTTTCTAAATGCCTTTTTCACAAAGTAATATAATAACGAGTAACCTTGAATGAGATAGAAGAATCCACAAGTTGCAAGCAAATTATAACTTATGATTCTGAGCTTCAGTATAAATAATATCAGACCAACTACTATTGCAATTTGAAGATAGAAAGGAAAATTAACTAAACCGAAATTCCATCTTAGCTGTTCTAATCTCTCTGATAAAATTAGTGAGCCTATAAAGAGACCCAGGATAATACCCAACATCCATATAGCAGCATTTCCATTCAGCATTATATTCTGAACTTTTAATATAGTTGGCATCATATTTTCCACAATTTCTGGTGAGAATAATTTTTCGGTATTTTCCAATAGCATTTTATTACTCGTTTCAAATTGCAGTTTTACTAAATTAAAGAAAAAAAGATTTTTAATTGCAATATACAAGAAGCTGGGAAGAGCACCACAGATAATAGCAGTCTCATAATTCTTTAATTTTTGCAAAATATCTGCAAAGATAATTGAGCCTAATCCAACACTTATCCACACCTCTAATCCATGTTGCCAGTTCAGAAGTTTAATTACATACAGAAAGAGGAGACAAGCAGTAAAAACGCTTAATAGTATTAACAAAGTTGAGTATGATTTTTTGCTCTCAATATTTATAAAGTCAGAATTTTCTGTAAGAATTTTCTTGGAAAAATATGGAACAGCAAGTATCAAGCCAATCAATGGAGAAAAAATTGATACAATTGCGATAAGAATAACTCGCAGAATCATTTGAGAAACTTATCTCTCTACATATGGAATAAGAGCCATTTGTCGTGCTCGTTTGATTTCTCGAGTCAATTTCCTTTGATGTTTACTGCAAGTTCCAGAGATTCTACGAGGTCTTATCTTTCCAGATTCTATTATGAATTTCTTCAGGATTGCAGTATTCTTATAATCTATTTCCCAATCTGGATTGGTGCAAAATCTACAAAATCTCTTTTTAAAAAATTTATTGCGTTTGAATTTAGTTGGCTTTTTAGAAGGGTATCTCATCTTTTGTTGGTTCCTCATTTTTTGTTGGCTCAGCCTGAGATGGTTTTTCTTCACCTTCTGCGAATTCTCTTTCAAGTTTTTGAATTCTGCTTGCCACAATTTCAACAGTGGTTCTGGGCTTATCATCCTTATCTTGCCAGTTGCGTGCTCTAATCCTTCCTTCAATAATAACAGGAGACCCCTTTTTCAGATTTTCTGCTGCCCATTCTGCATTCCTTGTCCAGGCAACTACACGCAGAAAACTGGTCTCTTGCTGCCAGTTACCATCAGAATCCCGATAACTTCTGTCAGAAGCGATACCAATATTAGCTGCAGGAGTTCCAGAAGGGGTGTAGCGTAAATCCACATCTCTGGTCAACCTGCCAGAGACTATTACATGGTTAATCCTCGGTAAGTTTAATTTTTTAGCCATTTGGTTCCTCTCTTTATTATTAATTTATGAACTATTAATATTCATCCCGATACATCGGGATAATTTTTATTCATCTCTTTTGATTACTATAGACCGAATAATATTTTCATCTAACTTATAGAAATTTTTTAACGAAGAAATCTGATTAGGTTCAAATTCAAATGTGATTATTACATAATATCCTTCATTATGATTATTAATTTCATAAGCCAATTTTCTTTTCCCCCAATCCTTAACTTCTAATATTTCTCCTTTTTTTTTAGCAATGAATTTTTTCACTTTTTCAATATTTTCATTTATCTGTTCATCTTCCATTGGTGGAAGGATAAACATTGATTCGTATTTTCTTTTCATCGTTAAATACCTCGCCACAGAGGCACAAAGACACAGAAATAATTTTTATTTTCTTTTTTGATTATCTTCTGTTTCAGCCTCTGCATATAACTTTCATACTCCTTATGCCGAAATCCAGGCATGAGTACTTCATAATTATCCCTTTCGTACTATGGCGCCCAGACAAGTTGGTTTTATTTTTTGCATTTTATTAACAAGGGGACAATCCCAATTTAATGAGATAAGGAATTCATTTGACTGAACATATCGCTCATTTTTTTATAATTTTGAAATAAGAAATGTGTAATAAGTTCAACAGATTGAGATATAGGTTTTTCTAAAAAGTTTATCTCTTCTTCAGTAAAGTCAGAAAGAACAAAATCTCTTAAGGAAATATCAGAAGAGAAACTCTCTTGTTGATTTTTTGCTCCCACTCCCATTCTTACTCTTGGGAATTCTTGTGAGCTCAGTTCAGCAATTATTGATTTCAGCCCATTATGACCCCCACTGCTTCCATTTTCTCTAATTCTGATTTTGCCAAGAGGAAGATTGATATCATCTAATACAATCAGAAGATTATTCAAAGCAATCTTGTATTTTTTGACAGCTTTTCGGATAGCGATTCCAGAGAGATTCATATATGTGCGAGGAAGCAAGAATAGGTTATCATTCTTTTTAGTGATAAAATATTTTCTTTTCTTTTTGAAGTTATCAACATGCATTTTCTTACACAACTCTTTAAGAATTACAAATCCAATATTATGCCTGTTGTTTTCATATTCCAGACCGGGATTCCCAAGACCAACAATCAGTTTTACAGATCTATTACTTTTCACTTTCTTCTTTAGTCTCTTTCTCTTCTGCTCCTTCTTCGGTAATTTCTTCTTCAGCGATTTCTTCCACTTCTTCAGCAACTTCAACTTTTTCGGCTTTTGGTAATATTACACTAATTATTGGTGTTGATGGTGGATGAAGAATTTTAACATTTGTCAATTGCTCTAATAAATCTTCTATATGAATTGAATCACCAATTTGTAGTTTTGAGACATCTACTTCAAAGGAATCTGGCAGGTCTTTTGGTAAACATTTTATTTCTAATTCTCGCAAATGCATATCAAATATTCCGCCTTCAATTAAACCTGGGCAATCTCCAACTAATTTGATGGGAATTTTAACTTCAATCTCTTGACCTGAATAAATCTCTTTAAAATCAATATGAATTATCTTCCTTGAAAGAGGGTCCAATTGCATCTCTTTTATTAAGGTTCTGTACTCTTTTC
Source organism: Candidatus Cloacimonadota bacterium (assembly GCA_034722995.1). Lineage (NCBI taxonomy): Bacteria > Pseudomonadati > Candidatus Cloacimonadota > Candidatus Cloacimonadota bacterium. The sequence goes on from JAYEOL010000044.1 coordinate 14,224, forward strand.
CATTAACCTTAAAAAATATAAAACTTTGATGTCCAACACTTTCTTTATATGAGTGAACAAATTCCTTATAGTCTAATACTAAAGGGATAGATTCAAATCCTTTTCCATATAAAATAGCAGGTATCTTTTCATTGTCCCTTAATTTTTTGACTTCCTTTTTCCCTGTGTTTCTAATCTCAGTATTTATTTTCATTTTAACTTTCCTTATTTTAAGTTTTGAAGAGCACACTTATAGATTCTTCTTTATGCACCCTTAAGATAGCTTGAGCTAAAAGCGACCCGATTGAGAGTTGTTTGAGCTTAGCACTTCTGTTTTTTTTATCCCCTAAAGGGATTGAATCTGTAACAATACATTCCGTTATTTGGGATTGGTCAATTTTCTCAACAGCATTGCTACTTAATACAGGATGGGTACAGGCGCAATATATTTTTGTTGCACCTTTTTTAGTAAGTGCTTTAGCCATATTTATTGCAGATTTCGCAGAATCAATAATATCATCTATTATGATAGCAGTCTTCCCTTTAACCTCTCCAACAACATTTAACAATTCCAGATTTCCAAGATTTCCTTGTCTTCGCTTATCGCCTATTGCTATGCTTGCATTAAGTCCTTTTGCTAACCATCTTGCCCGCTGAGTACCACCAGTATCGGGAGAAACCACCACTATATTTTTGAGATTTAATGGTTTGAAATAATTCAAAAAGATTGGGAGCATAGAAAGATGATCTACAGGTATATCAAAAAAACCCTGAATTTGTTCAGCATGAAGGTCAAATGCAATTATACGATTTGCACCTGCAGTAGTTAGCAAATTAGCTACTAATTTTGCAGTAATTGGGACTCTTGGCTGGTCTTTTTTATCTGACCTGGCATAGGCGAAATAAGGAATTACAGCTGTAATTCTAGCTGCTGAAGCACGATGAAGAGCATCTATCATAATAAGAAGTTCCATTAGATTATCATTAACTGGCATGCAAGTAGGCTGGATTATAAATACATCTGCGCCACGAACATTATCAATTATTCTAACAAATGAATTGTCATTTGAAAATTTGAATACTTCTGCTCTGCTTAAAGGAATTCCAGCATGTTTAGCGACTTTTTGAGCTAATTCCTTATTTGCATTTCCTGTAAAAATCCGAAGCTTTGAGTACATTGTCATTTTTAGTGTTCATCCATAAATTAGGTTTTTTCGAGTCGTCGTCGCAAGCTCCTTACGACTCGAAAAAACCGGTTCTATAAGTCCAGAAATCTAAACTCCTAAAATATTTTTCTGCTGATTTTATTTTATCCTTTGAATCAAAGATACCAAAAACTGTTGAGCCACTTCCTGACATTAAACTCCCCATAGCACCAAAATTCAACATTTTCTCCTTTATAGTTTTGATTATTGGATAGCGTTTAAAAACACCCTCTTCCAAACTATTATACAAATTTCTGGAGATATTTATGATGTCATTCTTCTTAATAGAATCTTTTAATCGCTGATATTTATCTTTCCTCTCTGGTTTTATTTTTGACCTGGTATATGCTTGTCTGCTTGAAATAGGAATTTGAGGATTGACAAGAAGTAAGTTTTCTACTTTAAGATTTGTTGGTATTTTGCTAACTTTTTCTCCTTTTCCAGTAAGATAAGCGATTCCACCTTCTAAGAAAAAATTGATATCACTTCCAAATCTTGAAGCAATTTTATGCATATCACCTTTTGATAATTGCAAATTCCACAATGTGTTACAACTTTTAATAGTTACTGCAGCATTAGAGCTACCTCCGCCCAAGCCAGCTGAAATTGGAATATTTTTCCTAAGATTGATATCCATTCCCTTTTTAACTTTATATTTATCTTTCAAAAAACAAGCTATCTTATAAATTATATTAGATGAATCATTTAGTTCATTTGAAGAGCAAGAAATTTCTATTCTATTATTTTCTGTCAAACTAAAAATTAAATTGTCCGCTAACTGAATTTCAGTTAATATTGTTTTTATTTCGTGAAAACCATCCTTTCTGACAGCAATTGTATCCAGGAAAAGATTAACTTTTGCCAAAGATTTTTGAGTGTCTGTGATGCTTTCTCCTTTTCCTTTTACCGCCTTTTTTATCCTCATCTGTATAATAATAGTAGTAATAGTAATAATAGTATTTATACCCGCTATAATATCTTTTAACTTCTATTCCGTTTACAACTACCCCAGCAGCAGTTACACCAATATTTTCTAATAATGTTTTTCCCCTGTCAATAATTCCGCGATCAGTTATACCTGTTCTTATTACAAGGACAAGTGCATCTGCCTTTTTGGCCAGAATCATAGCATCTGTTACAGCAATTAAAGGAGGCGAATCAAAGATAATGTAATCGTATTCCTGTTTTACTTCTTCAATTAACCTCTCCGTTCTTTGTGAAGCAAGTAATTCTGAGGGATTTGGTGGAACATGACCACTTGTAATTAAGTCAAGATTTTTAACTCCAGAAGGCTTAACAATTTTTGAGAGTGGAATTCCGACATCACTAAGATATTTCGAAAGCCCATTTTCTCTTTTTACATAAAACAGATTGTGAATCATAGGACGACGCATATCGCAATCTATAAGAAGTGTTTTTGAATCCATCTGAGCAAGTGTAATGGCAAGATTACTGCAAGTAGTTGTTTTCCCTTCTTTTGGACCAGAACTCGTAATCAAGAATGTTTTATTACTTGAAGCACTGGGCAAAGAGACAACATTTGTTCTAAAAGTACGGTAAGCTTCTGCTATAGGTGATTTTGGGCTGTAGTGTGGGACAAGGCGAGCTGTCATTTGTCTTTGCTCAATAGATAGTTTTTCCTTTTCAGCACTATCAGATATAAAATGTATTTTATTTTCAATCTCTTCTAATTTTCTCTCGTCTATTGGAATATCAGGTATAGTTCCAAGAAGAGGGAGTTTAACATATCGCTCAACATCAGTGAGATTAATAATCTTTGTGTTCAAACTATCTAACAAGAAAGCTGCACCAACCCCGAGTCCTAATCCTAATATTATTGAAATGAGAATGTTCATTTTTACTTTTGGAGAGACTGGAGAAGCAGGCAATTTTGCTCTTTCAAGTACTCTGATATTACTTATTTTCCCTTCCTCAGAAATTTTAGCTTCTTCATACCGAGTTACAAGCATGCCATAGACTTGCTCATTTATTGCTTTTGCTCGTTCTAAACGTGCAAGCTCTAATTCTGCATCGGGGAGGTTAGACATTTTGATTGAGTATTCTTCAACAACTTTTTCCAAAGCATCTCTTTTTGCTTTTGATGTTTGATAATCTACTTCTCCGGCAACAATATCAGTTAATAACTGTTGTCGTCTATCTAAAGGATTAAAAGTATCTTCATTCACTTGAAGGATTTTGTCTATTTCTGCTCTCATTTGCATCTTGATTTTATCTATTTCTTGCTGCAGAGCCACTAATTCTGGGTGTTCAGCCGTATACCCTTTTTTGGTAAGAAAAATAGCTAATTTGCTTTCATTTTCTATCAATTTTTGTCGTAACTGTTCTATAACTGGAGACGAGATGGAAACAATTTCTTTACCTAATGATGCGTCTAATTTACTTAACTCTGTTTTCAGGTAATTAAGTTTTTTCTCGGCAACCTGCAAGTCTGTTTGAGCTATACTTAATTCAGCCTCAAATTCAACCATATTTTTAATCATTTCCTGTGTTTCTTCCGAAAGAGAAAAAACCTTATGCTGAATTTTATATCCCCGTAAATCTTCTTCAGAAAATGCGAGTTTTTTAGATGTAATATCTAATTGCTTTTCTAAAAATACTCTCACATTGGTGACTTCAGCTCTTTCATATTTAAGATTTTCTTCCTGGTAGCTATCAATTACTCCATTGACAGCAGTTTGTGCTTCTAATGGACTTATAGATTTATAGCTAATATCAATTATATCAACTTCTCTGCCAGAAGAGACATCAATACTTTTAGCTAAAGTCTTTTCCGGATTCGTTACTGCAAGGATTGGAAAACTTGCTGCTTCTGGGTTTCGTCTCAATTTTTCAATAGCACCTTTCATAATAGGTGTGCTTTTTACTACCTCAATTTGATTATTTAAGTCATTCCTTCCAAATCCGCCAGTTGGGAAAAATAGGTCGGTCTTTTTCTTTAATTCAAGCAACACTTTTCCTGAGCTTTCATATATTCTTGGAGCTCGGATTGTATAAAATGCAGTCGCACTAACAACAACTAAAAAGATAATAACTATTAACCATCTATGTTGTAGAGTAATTCTTAAATAATCTTTTAACTTAATTTCTTGTTCTTGCCTGCCTTCCATCCCGATATTATCGGGACGGCGGATAGGCTCTGGATATGGTTCCATTTTTAATCTCTTATAATTATTTTTTTATTTAATCTTTAATATTCAAATATATGTTATAAATGCTTAAGACGACTGCAATTTTGGATAGAAAATCCGTAACTTTTGCCACGCCATAAAAGACAGTTCCAGAAACAATTATTGTATCTCCCGGCATTAATACAGGTATATTACTTTTATCTCCAGTATCTAAAAATTTCTTAATATTGATCCAGATTACTTGATTTTCTCCGCCATTTAAACTCGGTCTTACTATTCGGATTTTAGATAATTTTGCATCTTCAGTGGGACCGCCTGCTAAAGAAAGCAGTGCCAAAAGGTCAGTATCATCTGGAACGATATACAAGCCGGGTTTTCTAACTCTACCCCAAATATAAGTATAGATTCTGAGCTGCTCCACATCACCCATAGTTCCTGAATATGTATATGCAGAAGTACTCGGAGGTGCCGAAGGAGTCACACTGGTCTGTGCATTTACACTTCCAGATGACAAAATAAGAAAAACGATAATAAGAATAACACGTTTCATAATAAGCTCCATTTTTATTGTATGAAATATGTAGGCGTGAGTATTTTAGTCAAATTTATCGTAATTGTTTTTAGAAGAAAGTTATGCATCTTTCTTCTGATTCAGAACCACTTCTCCTGCCTTGTTCATATCCTGCCCCAAATGCATCTATCCTCCAGATGTATGTATAACCAGGAATAAGTCCTGAATATAAAGGAACAATATTGTAGCTTGTGCTGTCTATATCATTACTGGTAATGAAACTATGTGTGCTATCAAAAAATATAATACGATATAAAGTTGAGAATGAAACTTCATTCCAAGAAAATAAAATATTTTCATTGATGCCAAATTCAGTACTATCCTCAGGAGTAATCAATCCAGGTGCACCTAACAATTGATATGACACGGTATCAGAATTAGTAAAATTATCTGCTTCATCATAAGGAACAATAAAATAAAACCAGGTTTGCTGAATAACAGTCTCCACACCTTCAAATGTATCCACAAACTGGGTAGAATCTGGCTGATAAGGAATTGTGGCAACCAATACCGTGTCCTCAGGGCTCTGGGCTCCATAAAAATATCTATACACATCTATATGATGAATGTCTCCATCCTGTGCTAACCCAGTTCCGTCCCATTGAATTTTCATCCAGTTGTAATCAAGATTTCCAGATTGCACAGCATCAATACCATTATCTTTATCGGTATATGCACATCCAGAAGGATCACCAGGATCACATTGATGAGGAATTAAATGCACCTTTGAGGGTGGAATAGTATCTTTTTGCTCTGGTTCATCATAACTGCAACACAGAAAAGCAAACAGAATTATCAAAAATGAAATAATTGTAGATATTTTCATAAAGTCCTTTTAAATTTTTAAAAAATTTTGTGTCAACATTTTTAACAATAAATCTTTCCTTAATTTGTAAAATACCAATATATTAATATAAAAAAATTGACTAAAATAAGTCATATCTCCTTTTGGATGACATAATAAGTTTATTTCTCTGTCAGCTGGAGGTTAAATGGAATATCCTTTCAAAGAGATTGAGAAAAAGTGGCAAAAAATTTGGGAACAGAAGAGATTGTTTTATGTAAACGAGCAGGACAATAGGCCGAAATTTTATCTGCTCTCTATGTTTCCATATCCATCTGGAACGCTTCATATGGGACATATTTCTAATTATTCAATTGCAGATGCGATTGCTCGTTTTAAGATAATGAACGGATATAAAGTACTGCAGCCAATGGGATATGATGGATTTGGAATGCCAGCAGAAAATTGTGCAATTGAACAAAATTCACATCCTAAGATTACTACTTACCAAAATATTGAGAAGATGCGTGGTCAGTTTAAAGCAATTGGATTCGGTTATGATTGGGATAGAGAATTCGCTACTTGTGATGAGGAATATTATCGGTGGAATCAGTGGATTTTCCTGAAAATGTATGAAAAGGGACTTGTTTATAGAAAATCATCATTTGTAAATTGGTGCCCGCACTGTAAGACCGTACTTGCAAATGAACAAGCAGAACATGGGTATTGTTGGCGATGTGATACTAAAGTTATTCAAAAAGAAGTAGAACAATGGTTTATTAAAATCACTAACTATGCAGAGGAACTTTTAGACCATTCTAAACTTGGCAGGTGGCCCCAGAGGGTTATAACTATGCAGAAAAATTGGATTGGAAAAAGTTATGGTATAGAAATATTTTTTACACTTGAAGGCAGTAAAGAAACTATTCCAGTATTTACAACTCGTCCAGATACAATTTTTGGTTGCACATATATGGTTCTGGCTGTAGAACACCCACTTGTCAAAAAGTTAAAGATAAGGAGTCAATATGAGGAAGCGATTAATAAATTTGTTAATAGAATAATAAACGAAAATAAAATCTTACGGACAGCTAAGGATACGGAAAAGGAAGGCATCTTTACTGGTAAGTATGCAATCAATCCAGTAAATGGCAAAAAAATTCCAATATGGATTGGAAATTATGTTGTTATGGATTATGGCAGTGGCGCTGTAATGTGCGTACCAGCACATGACCAACGAGATTTTGAATTCGCAAAGAAATACAATCTGCCAATAAGAATTGTTATTCAGAATTGGGATAAAACCCTAAAATTGAAAGAAATGAAAGAAGCTTATATTGATGATGGAATAATGAGTAATTCAGAACAATTTGATGGCATAAAAAGTAGAGATGCAATTGATATGATATCGGAATGGATGGAACAAAAAAATATCGGAAAGAAAACAGTTAATTATCATTTGCGTGACTGGGGAATTTCAAGACAAAGGTATTGGGGAACTCCTATACCAATTATTTATTGTGATAAATGTGGAGTGGTACCTGTGCCGGAAAATCAATTGCCAGTTAAACTCCCTGAAAATGTTCAGGTTGGAAAAACTACACAAAATCCACTTAAAACTGCATCTGATTTTGTCAATACAACCTGTCCAAAATGTGGAGGACCTGCAAAGCGTGAAACGGATACAATGGATACTTTTTTTGACTCTTCTTGGTATTATGCTCGTTTCTGCGACCCGAAAAATGACAAAATGCCATTTGATAAAGATATTGCTGCTCATTGGCTTCCTGTAGACCAATACATTGGTGGTATTGAGCATGCTTGTATGCATTTACTTTATGCCAGATTTTTTCATAAACTTTTGAGAGATATTGGATTGGTTTTTACAGAGGAGCCATTCACAAATCTTCTTACTCAGGGTATGGTAATTAAAGATGGTGCTAAGATGTCTAAATCTAAAGGAAATATTGTTGACCCACAGCCTTTTATAGACAGATATGGCTCAGATACTTTGCGCATCTTCATGCTTTTTGCTTCTCCGCCTGAAAAAGATGTAGAATGGAATGACGAAGGAGTTAAGGGAGCTTTCCGTTTTCTGAATCGTATCTGGCGTCTGGTCTCTGATAAAAAGAATCTTATCTTAAATTGTCCAAAAACTTATGACCAAAATGCTAAAATTTTAAGTTCAGCAAAAAAACTTAGATATAGTACTCACTTGACGGTAAAAAAGGTTACAGAAGATATTGAAGATAGAATGCAATTCAATACAGCAATTGCGGCAATTATGGAACACCTTAATAATGTCACAACATTCAAGGTAGATAATGGAAGTTCTGATATTGAAAAGGCGATTTACAGAGAATCTATTGAAATTATTCCCAAACTCCTTTCACCTTTTGCGCCTCATTTAGCAGAAGAAATATGGGAGATGCTTGGTAACAAGCCATCAATTTATGAGTCTGGATGGATTTCATATAATGAGAAATTCTTAATTAAAGATGAAGTACTGTATGTAATACAGATTAATGGCAAAATAAGAAGCAAGATAACGGTTGGATTAAATACGCCAAAAGAAGATGTTGAAAAAATTGCTCTTTCAGATAAAAAGGTAATTAATTATACAAAAGACAAAATGATTAAAAAAGTGATTGTTATTCCTAATAAATTAATTAGTATTGTTGTTGAATGATTGATTTGAAATTTGTCCACCAAAGGTGTATCCGCCTCAGGCGGAAAACTGGAAACTGGAAAATTATTGATATTAAGTTGTAAGAATGTTTTATCGGTGATTATCGGTGTTCTCGGTGGTAAGGTATTATAAAAAATCTCTTGGGCAGCATTTTTTGATTGACAAAAATATTGCTGAAAAAATCGTTCGTTTAGCAAAAATTTCTAAGAATGATATTGTTTGGGAAATCGGACCCGGGCAAGGAATCCTTACGGAAAAACTTTTAAAAAAGTGTAATAAACTTATTGCTTTTGAAATTGATAAGAAGTGGTACAAATTTTTAAAGTATAAATTGTCCGAACCCAATTTTGAGCTGATAAATATGGATATTCTTGATGTTGATTTTTCTAAGTATGTTGATAATGAACGGATAAAAATAGTTGCTAATCTTCCCTATCAGATAACCTCTCCGATAATTTTCAAGTTCATTGATAATAGGGAGTTATTCTCATCAATTACAATTATGATTCAGTATGAGGTTGCAGATAGAATAATTGCAAGACCAAGCTGCAAGGATTATGGAAGACTGTCTATAAAGTCACAATTTTATTTCAAAATAAGTAAATTGTTCAGAGTTCCACCTCATTTATTTAAGCCGAAGCCAAAAGTGGTTTCAGCAGTTATTCAAATGGTTCCCAAAAAGAAATTGCAAAAAATAGATAATGAAAAATTGCTATGGAAAATAGTTGATGTGACTTTTCAGCATCGTCGCAAGATGCTTAGAGCAAGTTTAAAATATTTCCTGAGCGACAAGGTCTTAAAAATTCTGATTGAAAAACAAGGCCTGTGTCTTACCAAAAGACCAGAAGAATTAAGCATTGAGGAATTTATTAATTTATCTAACCTGGTAGAAAAGGCACAATATCGGGCAAATATGAATTTACAAAACAAAGCTAAGATATTTTAGGATGTTTAATTTATTTGGAGGAGAAAAGATGAAAAAAGTAGGTAAAGTATTACTCTGGATTTTTGCAATTATAGGAATCTTAGTCGTAATTTTTACTATTGTGGTAGTTAAGTCCATACCTATAAGAAAAAAAGTTGCAATAGAGCCTAATACCTATCTGGAACTTTCACTTGGTGGCTTACATCATGATTATAATGAATATGAAGAAATTTTCTTTATGAAAGAGAAACTTTCTATCGGTGAAATTTGCAGGAGGCTTGATGCAGCCAAACAAGATGCCAATATTAAAGGTATAATTCTTAAACCTGAATTTTATATGGGTGGTTGGGCTTTTACTAAGGAGCTACACGATAAGCTATTAGAATTCAAAAAATCAGGTAAAAAAATTTATGCTTATATTAGTCTAACGATTGATAAAGGATATTATCTCGCATCAGTTGCTGATTCTATATTTTTAAATCCCTCACCTTCAGCTGGAATTGCCCTCTCAGGAATTGGCGTTGAAATAAATTTTTATAAAAGGTTTTTTGATAAAATTGGGATTGAATTTATTGTAATGCATCAAGGTAAATACAAAGGTGCCTATGAAACATTCAGTAGAAAAACAATCTCAGAGCCATTGCGTGAGAACTTAACTAACTACATTGATGAAATTTACGACATTTATACGGAGCAACTTGCTAAAAACAGAAAATTGTCAGATGATAAGTTAAGAGATATTATGGAGGAGAGAAAAGAATTTTTAATTTCGGGTCAAACTGCTCTGGATTTGAAATTAGTGGATGCTTTAAGTTATGAGAATGAATTTAGAGATGTGGTGGTCAAAAATAATCATTTAGTAAATTTTGAGGATTATACCAGGAAAACTACGACCCTCTCTTCAGACAAAATCGCTATTCTGTATGCTCAAGGTGGAATTGTGATGTCAGATACTGATGGGAGATTTAGTGGTGGCTATCGCATAATTACAGAAGAAAACATTGGAAAAGAATTCAAAAGAATTCAAAAAATGAAATCTGTAAAAGCTTTAGTCCTCAGAATTGATAGTGGTGGAGGCAGTGCATTAGTATCTGATATTATCTTTGATTACATAGAGAAAATAAATTCAAAGATGCCCGTGGTAGTATCTATGGGAGATATGGCAGCTTCTGGAGGATATTGGATTTCCTGTGGTGCTGACTATATCTTTGCTCAACCGAATACCATAACTGGCTCAATTGGAGTAGTTAGTTTGGTTCCAAATTGGCAGAAACTTCGGGAATGGGCAGACATTAATACATATCAGATAAAGCGAGGAAAATATGCAACCTTTTTCTCACCTAATTTCGCACCATCAGTGGATGATAAGAAATCTTTAAATCTTACAATGGAAAATGTGTATAGAGCATTCAAAGAAAAAGTGGCAAAAAATAGAAATATGTCATTGTCTAAAGTTGAGGAAGTGGCACAGGGAAGAATTTGGACAGGGATTGATGCGGTAGAAAATGGTTTGGTGGATGAACTTGGTGGTTTAGATGACGCAATCGCGAAAGCTGCTGAATTAGCCCATATTAAAACTTATTCTGTGCTTGTTTTACCTACCAAGAAAGGGCTGCTTGATATAATAAAAGAAGGAAAATTGTTTAATGTTGAAACTATCGTTGATTTATATCTTAAGAATGCTAATCCCAATATTTTTGAAGATGTTATTGACCAGAAGGATTTAATTAAGATGGCAACCGAGTCGCCAGTTCAGTTGATTATGCCGTATAGGATAAGTTGGCAGTAGGCAGTTAGCAGTAAGCAGTTTGGAAAGTTTAAAAAAGGGCAAGAATAAATATTATCTTGTCCTTTTTTGTTTAATACGATTATTTTTTACCGTAAAAGAAGCATCTTTTTTATAGGAGAATTTTTGATGCTCAATCTATAAAAATATATTCCGTTTGGCATTTGTTTGCCTTTTTCATCTTTTCCATCCCAGGTAATAGTCATTGGACATTGGTCATTAGTCATTGGGGATAATATTCTCACCAGCTGACCTTTTATATTATAAATATCTATCCGTGTAAATCTGTGTAAATCTGTGGCAAAAAAAGATATTGTGGTGCAAGTGCTGAAGGGATTGGGATAGTTGGAAAGTTGGATACCTATCAATTCAGCGGTATTCTCATCTATTCCAACAAAAGTAATTACATTTGACTGTACCGTGTCTGCTCCATCGCTGAACTCAGCATATACACTGCTATTCTCAACTTCTTGAATAGGTACTCTTACATTAAATTCACTTCCATCTTGGTAATAATGGTCTGAAGAGGTAAAATTAAATTCTGTTTTGTTTTCTATAATAAATTTTCTAACTACCGGTAAATTGTTGTTTGAATCAGAATAAGTTATATTAAAAACAATTGTATCACTTACAGTTTGAAAAGTTAATCCTGATAATTGTGGCAACTCATTAACTCCAATGTCTTGTTGAAAGATTGTAGGATAAAAGATACAGGGGTGACTTCTGTCATTGAGAGTTATGAAAGGGTATGCATTTATTGTAAGGGTTCCTGCTCCACAGATAAGTCCGCCACATTCATTAGGCCAGGGACCAAAATTTGGGTCAGATGTAAGGTCTTCAATGTTGCAAGCCATATACAGTTTTTCATCCTGAATTTGATAATCAATATCACCTATTCGGGAAAATGTGCTGTCTGTATTTACTTTATAAAGCCCGGGAGTAACATTCATTGTGGAGATGTCAGCATATACCATTGTATAACCAACTGAATCAGTTGATTCAGGATTATAAAATCCAAAGCCATATACATACCAGGGTGGCAGCCAAGAAGGTGGCTCATAAAATGGCCATTGATTATCATTATTATCTAATAAGCAATAAAACTTGTTGTCAGAAAAGGAAATTCTGATTTCTGTCAGGTCTAAATAAGGCTTTCCTGTAGCCTGATAAGCATCACCAATCTTTTCTTCACATAACTCAGTTAAGAAATTATCGGTAGGAGGAAATATATCATCTATATTCTTAGCGCTCATTGTGTAAAATAATGTATCAAAAATAGTATCAATATATGTAGGATATATAGTCTTGAGTCCATAGAACACTCTACCAGAATCCGGCAAGAGTATTGTATCTTCAAAAGTAGCTGTATAATTTAACTCAGTAAGCAAAGTCATTTCACTTTCAAACCAACTCTCCTGCCCATCAGTGGAATAGAAAATTTTTGTAATACATGAGTCTAAATCCAACGAATCTATATCAACATTTATTAGCATATTCTGTTCTGGAATGACTGCTGAATTACAAGGATTTTGCCAGACATTTACGGTTTGCGAATTTAGAGTAATAGAGCAAAATAACATGGTTACAAAGCTTGATAGATACTTCATATCATCCTTTCTTAAAGGCTTATCTTAATAGAATCATTTTTTTAACAATAGATTTATCTTCTGTGATTAGTTTATAGAAATAAATTCCATTGGAAAGTTGCCTTCCGTCCTCATCTTTTCCATCCCACACAATCTCATTAATTTTCAATTTTAAATTTTTAATTTTTAATTGTTTTACTATTTGCCCTTTTATGTTATAAATTTTTATCTGTGTTAATCTGTCCACCCTCCGTAGCATTGCTACTGCGGAGGACGGGTGTAAATCAGTGGCTAAATTAAACGAAATCGTAGTAGAAGCGCTAAATGGGTTGGGATAGTTTTGATAAAGTTTGAACTCAGAAATGGGAAGCCAATCGTCCACACCCATTTCTTCACCAAAGTCAGTGAGGACCCTTTCATAGAATGCTTTTACATTATCTGGTTGCATAAAATAAAGCGGAAAGCCAAGAACTACAAAATTTTTATTCTGCATATCGTTCACTAAACCAACAGAGAGACTATCATTATCTCCTGAAAAAGAGTCATATCTGTATAAAACATTTTCAGATTGTGCATCCTCAAAGCCAGTAATATAAGCCCATCTGTCATTCCATGCTGGGATAAATTCTCCATTGACATCAATATAAGGGTAATTATCTTCTCCAAAAGCTCCAAGAAAATCTACATCTGGAATAATGATTACATTTTCTGTATTTAGGAAGTTTTGGAAGAAGAAATCTGGAATATAATCAGCGGTTTTCCATCCAGAGATTATTAGATTTCCTCCGCTAACCACAAGCGAAGCAAGTTTGTCAATTTCATTTTCAATAAGATGCTGGTTGTAATCATCGTCATGCCAAATAATAGTAGAATAATGAGAAATGAAATCAAGAGCGATTGAGTCTCCAGAGGTGTAGTCATAATCAGTTACACTATAATTCTGCAAAGCATAATGATACAGGCTGTCTACAGTTTCATCATAGGGAGTAATGGGTCCACCATCACCATCTTTTGTTTCATCAACAAGGAGAATGCCATTATCCATTGGGAAAGGAAGAGGGGTGGCAGAGAGTTCATTGGAGAATTCGGTTTCTCCATCATACCCGCCGTCAGGTGTAAACCAGTGAACCCCATAACTTATTACATAATAGTGTGTATCACCATTCATTACAGTTGTGTCTATATATGTAGTTTCGGTGCTTGGGACTTCTCCAATTTTTTCATATCCATAGCCCGATATTTCGCTTCGGTAAATGAAATAGTAAGAATCTGGTAAGAGATAAGAAAATTCTTCCCAGCTCAAATAAACAAAATTGTCACCAGGCAAGGCTGAGTTCAAAACAGGTAAGATTTCTGTGCATCCACGATTTAATATCCAGTGATGTGGGTCAAATTGGACATCTAAAATTTCATCACTTGTATATCTACAATGAGATGTAAATTCTGACCCAACATCTATTAAAACTGAATCTTCACCAGAGAAAGTCTCTACAATAAATGGTATTTGCATTTCAAACTCTGTGTCAGTATTTGAAATAGAGCGGGTTACAATAACAAGATTTGGGTCTAATAATCCTAGAGAATCCTTCAAATAATAGAATTCAAAACTTGGCACACCGCTGCCGAAAATCCAGGCATTGAAAAATTCTTGTAAATCCATTCCGCTCACTGATTCACAGACATCAATAAAATCTGTTGTTATCACATTGCCATATTTATAGGTATCAAAATATGTTTGAAGGATATCAAAAAATGTGCTGTCTCCAACCATCAATCTAATCATATGCAGGACTGAGGCGGGTTTTTCATAAGTTGCTGGTGTAAAATACATATTGTATGGCGGATCATAAGTTGTATAAGCACTACCTCCAGCCCAGTTTAGATAATATTGGTGAAATGAGGTTTCTACATAATCGCACATTGCTTGAAATCCTTCTGTGCCTTCGACATAAAGTGCTTCAGAATAGACAGCAAATCCTTCAGAAAGCCATACATCTTTCCAGGTGAGTGGAGTTAAGCAATCACCGAACCATTGGTGTGCCAGTTCGTGAACAAATATCCATTCATAAGTGCCCATACCATTTATAAGCCCACTCCCGATTGAGGTCATTGTTTGATGCTCCATTCCTCCCCAGCCACCAAAAACACCGCATTCTGCCATACCATATTTCTGGAAAGGGTAGTTGCCGTAATGATTTTCGTAAATTCCCATTGCAGTTGGGATGCAGGCAAAGTCGTTTTGTGCATAGGTAAGATGTGAAGGATACACATAATTTATTATAGGAATGTCATCATAAGTTTGCTCAAAAGTTACATAATTGCCTACACAAAGAGAAACAAGATAAGTGGCAATCTGGTCTGTATTGTCCCAGTAAAATGTTTTTGTGCCGTCTCCATTATCAATTTCATCTACAAGTATCCCATTTGAAGCTGCTATTAGATTGTCAGGAATTCTTATATTCATTTTCGTGATGGCTTTATCCCAGGGATGGTCATAACCGGGCCACCAGAACCGTGCACCATTCGGGTCAGAATAAGTAAAAATATGACTTTGCCAATGAATGCCAGTATGATAGACATCGGAACTAAGAGTTGGATAACCTTGATAGAAAACCTGTGTAGAAAGTGTATCGCCAATATTATAAATCTGGTCAAGGGTAATAGTAACTTTTGTGCTGTCATAAGAAAAATCTGCATAATTACCATTCACAAGAACAGAATCAACATTTAATTGTTCAAGTTCATAAAAAACCTGGGTCAGATTATCTTCTTGTGCCATTATTTTTGCTCTAACATTTCCAGAAATGTAATGAGTTGATGGAAAGAGTTGGATATTGATTTCGTAAGAAAGTGCATCATAAGAATGAACAGAATCTGCACGAGAATAAATTTCTTCATAAGGATTATAATTTTTATGGAAATATTCTCTGGGGACATCAGCAAAGGAGAAGGCAAAAAATAAAAGGCAAAAGGTAAAAGGTAAAAGTAAAATTTTTTTCATTAGAACTCCTTTCTTTTGTGGTTTGGGGTAAATCATTTTGGTTCGGGATGAACCCGAACCTACCCAATTGTGGGTAGGAACCGGATTATCTCGTTTCATAATTTACATCATTTAAAATTCAATCGCAGATTGTCATCTTCAATCTCTTTTACAAATTTAGCATCAGGTATGGTCCGAATAAATATTTCAGCAGTATTGCATACAATACCTTTAAGAAGATGTCCGCCAACCATCTTATGTGTTCTTTGGGCTAAAGCAACATGAATATGCCATTCTGGCATTCCTTCAGGATTGATAAACATATTTCCATTAGTTGACACCAATTCTGCGGGTTCTGAAATAGTTTTAGTTATATATTTTTCACTATCAAAATATCCAATTTCAGCGTTTTTTAACATACCAACTCCATTAAGGATTATTGCATTTTCAAGGTTGTTGACTTTTGCAAATTTTTCCAGCATCTCCAAAAAATTTTCCTGATGAATAAGGCGAATACAATAAATATTGTCGTATTTTTTAAAAATCACATTTCTCCTAAAAGTGATTTATTGAGTTATGCAAAACAGGCAAATATGATTTAGTTTTCATTGTTGAGATTAAACCACAAATTTACCTCAACCTCTAACTCCTTCTCCTGCAGGGAGAAGGAGAATCTTGTCTTCCTCTCCTTTTAGGAGAGGATTGACCTGCCTGCGCGTAGCCGCTTCGGCGAAGGCAGGGGTGAGGTCAAAAAAATACTATTTTGCAGATCTCATTGGTTTAAAAAAAGGAAATTGGGGAGTAAAAACTCCCCGGTATTGTTTATTAAAAGGAATGATTCTATTTAAAGAAATCAATAATAATGTCTGCTACTTCTATACCTACGCGGCCTTGCGCTTCCTTGGTTGCTGCACCAATATGTGGAGTTACAGAGACATTGGGATGATTGACAAGTTCCATATTATTTGTAGGTTCCTTTTCATAAGAATCAACGCCAGCAAGAGCAACTTTGCCAGAATTTAATCCATTAAGTAAGGCTTTTTCATCTACAACTCCACCACGAGCACAGTTGATTATCATCACACCATCTTTCATTTTGGATATTGCATCCTCATCAATTATATAATGAGTCTCATCTGTGTGAGGGATATGCAGAGAAATGATATCTGACGAAGTAACGAGTTTTTCAAAATCTGTCAGCTCTACATCCAAATCTGTCTCTTCAACATAAGGATCATAAGCAATAACATTCATTTCAAGAGCAAGGGCTTTGTTTGCGAGAGATTTTCCAATATTTCCAAAGCCAATTATACCCAAAGTTTTCTCTGCAAGTTCTCTGCCCTTATATTTTTTCTTTTTCCATTCTCCTTTACGCATTGTGATGTTAGAATTTGGCAGAAAGCGATATAGAGCAAACATATGAGCAAGAGCGAGTTCCGCGACCGATTGAGAGGAAGCTGTTGGGGTGTTGGTTACCTTAATTCCTTTTGACCTTGCATAATCGCAGTCAATATTGTCCAGACCAACTCCACCACGAACAATTAATTTGAGATTATCAGCAGCATCAATAGCAACTTTTCTTACCTTTGTTGCACTTCTTACAACGACAGCATCAAACCCTTTTATCATTTCTGCCAATTCTTCTGGGGTTTTCTTTTCAGTCTTTTGGACTAATTCGTGACCTGCATTTTCAAGCATTTCAGTACACTTTGAAGAAACTGGGTCACTGATTAATATTTTAGCCATTTTTTCCTCCAATTTTTATAGTGAACAACTGATAACGAATAGTGAATAACGAATAGTGGGTTTTGTTTCATTATCCGTTGTTTTTGTTTTTTTCTTTTGCAGTTTTTATACTTTTAGTCAACATTTTTATGATTTCAATTAAATTTTTAATTATAGAATTAGTTTCTTTTTCTGTCAAATATTCATTTTTCAATAATTCAATCCAGTATTCACTTTCGCTTGCTTCTTTTAGGGCAATACTCATTTTTGAAATAAAATCTTTTTTACTTTGAGCATATCTTGCTT
>JAYEOL010000044.1:32008-49910 GCA_034722995.1 Candidatus Cloacimonadota bacterium
TTAGTTTCTTTTTCTGTCAAATATTCATTTTTCAATAATTCAATCCAGTATTCACTTTCGCTTGCTTCTTTTAGGGCAATACTCATTTTTGAAATAAAATCTTTTTTACTTTGAGCATATCTTGCTTTTTACCCCGTTAGATAACTTTTCCCAAGCCAGATGACTATAAACCATTTCTATTCTTCATATTTATAACATAACTTTATAACACATATTTATCTAACGGGGCAAGTAATTTGCTCCAATAGAGGTTCCACTTCTTAACAATTGCTTGGATAAAACGAATTCTTTTTTATTTTCAGTTAAATATTTATAAAGTTTTATAATTCGTTTCGCAAAATCAAATGACTTATCAAGCAAAATACTATCTTTCATAATCGGTTATTCACTATTAGTTATTACTTATTCACTATTTTAGTAATATCATTTTTTTGATTCCAGATTTATAATTACCAGATGTCAATTTATAAAGATAGATGCCGTTAGGCAACTGTTTACCATTGTCGTCTTTTCCGTCCCAAACAACCTCATTAATTTTCAGTTTTAAATTTTTAATTTTTAATTGTTTTACTATTTGACCTTTTACATTATAAATTTTTATCTGTGGAAATCTGTCCACCCTCCGTAGCATTGCTACTGCGGAGGACGGGTGTAAATCAGTAGCTGAAAAAGAAATTGTGGTTGATCCCCGATTTAATCGGGGACCGAATGGATTCGGATAATTTTGATGTAAGACAATTTTATAAGGAGTTTCATATTGATAATCATCAACTCCTGCTTGTATTGTAATTGCCACATCATCAATATACCAGCCATAGTAGTGGTTAACCGAACCGTCAGAGGCAAAATGCCATCTTATTATAACATTATCCCCAGTGTATGTACCAAGGTCAAACTCTACTATCTCCCAATCATCAGTAGAACCTCCAAAACCTGGTTCACCCAGCGCAGTTATAGTACCATCATATCCTCCTAAAGGAGTAATAAGAGTAAATGTAGAACCACCATCGGTTGAGATTTTTACATTTCCTCCATCCCAGAGGGTCTTATCGCTGCCTTCAAAGTCATAATAGTGATAAAATGATAGATTTGAATTATTTGAAACTAAAAATTCTGGTGAGTCAAGATACCAATTTACTGAATTATTATAATATCCATCTAAGTTAGTAGCCCATACATTTACTCCTGAGTAAGCATAAATACCACCTGCAGTCGGTTCGCCCCATTCCCATGCACCGGTTGAGGGAATACTGGTAAAACCACCATTATTATCTTCAAAGTCGTAAAATAAATAGGGCTCAAAGAGTTCAAAATCAATGACATTATTGTCTGATGTTACTGTGTGTTCTTCAAGTAAAGTTGTATATCCGATTGCAGAAACCTGGAATGTGTAAGTTCCTTCTAAAACTCCATGAATAGTATAGCGTCCTGATGCTCCAGTTGTTGCAGGTGGTATAGAGGTATCAAGTATTTCAACTGATGCTCCAGATATTGGCGCTCCAGTGTCACCATCTTTTACAGTACCACTTACAGTTATTGTTTCTACCTCTTCAAGTTCAACATTTACTATTGTAGCACCAGTATCAACAACAGTTATCCCAGTTATAGTTTGAGGAAGATAACCATACGAAGAGAATGTCAGGTCGTAAGTGCCAGGTAACAACATCCGATGATAATCCCCCACATCAGAGTCTGTAAATACTTCTGAATTGTCAAAATCATGGTCAACCACAGTTATCATCGCATCAAGTGGATTTGCAAGTGTGTCAGTAACTACACCTTTTATACCATAGAAAACATTATCAATGTAGTTTAAAAATGAGTGTTTGTTATAATTCCAATGAGCAGGCAGTTGATCAGACGATAACATCTTAACATTTGAAAGTTCTAATGTTACCTCTCTACAGCCCTGGAAATAATTCATATAATCCTGACGCCCGCCAGCTATTGTATACCATGCGTATCCATTAGTAATTCCATTATCAGACCAATATGGATTCATATATCCGGATGGACTGTTTGCGTGGACAGTATCAGCATATTCATGAGAAATTACTTGATACCAATCATCATCAGCATGGAGTCTTGGCCAGGTATCCCAGGGATAGTTTACAACCTCTGCTCCACTATGGAAATTTGCAGAATGTACAAAAGAGTGTGAATCTGCAAAATCCATCATTATAATTGTTTCTTGTGCCCAGGGATGACCATCAGGATGCGGTCCGTCTTCTGGGTCAGGGAAATTTCTGTTTGGGTCAACTCCGTTAGCAAGACATCTTTGAGCACCACTCACGGTATTATTCCCTCCGTGATAAGTTCCGTCAGGATTTGCTAACGGATTTATCCAGATTTCAATGTTATCAACAAGATTGGTTACTTGAGTATCAGTTCCATAATTGGTCAAAAGATAATCAATTAATCGTAACATCATAATATATGTAACTAACTCATCACCATGCATTTGTGCGGTGTACATAAATTCAGGTTCATTCTCTTCCACATCTACATTATCAGAAATTTTCGCAAAGAGGATTTCCCTGCCTTGCTGTGAATAGCCAACAGTATCTATCCTACAAATATCAGGGTAATTTTCTCCAAACAGACACATCATCTCTAAATAAACATCGTATATCGGATAGCGGTCCCAGTCTGCCATCTCTGCGATTGTATATGCCATTGTAAGAGGTCTACCACCTTTCAACTTTGGCAAAATTTCAATAATATAGCCAAGTTCCTTTAACTTTTTTAGTTGGTCAGGATGAGCATAAGCATATACTTCGTTACCTTCTACATTATCAATGGAGACTATTCTGGTGATAGTTTCTATTTCTTCTTTTGAACTAATTGAGAATTTGAAATAAATTTCAGTTAGTGCCTGGGGTTTAGTTAATTCTTCTGAAAAAAGTGAACTGAATAAAAGCATAGCTGTAACTATGCTTATTACTATTACTACAGTTTTTTTCTTTAACATTTTTTCTCCTTTTCATGCTTGTGTTCACTTTAAAAACCCCTGAAGGGGTTAAATTTGATTTTTTACCTTTTTACCCACAGTTAAAACTGTGGGCTAACCATACGATAATTCGGAAGTTAGGAGGTTAGAAGCCCACAACTTTAGTTGTGAAAATTTATCCCCAAACGGGTTATTTTAACCATTTTTCTAAAGATCTGCCCTCCAGAGGAGGATCTGCCTCTGGCATGATGCCTTCGGCATGAAATGGTTTTTATAGTAAACTCATGCTTTATTTTCATAAACCAAGATTTTTGGGTTTTGCTTTCTCCATTTTAGATATTCATTTTTTATCTCCAATTTCCAGAGATTTTCTTTATCTTCATTAGCAAAGGTGATAATATCAAGATAATACATCTTTCCACCTCTACCTTTAAACGATTTTTGTGGCAACTCCACTATTATATCATTGTGCTTTTTTAGAATGGTAATTTCATTGATAAAAATGTCTGGAGCGATTTCAATAACCGCTCTTGCCTGTACTACTCCAATATTGATGTCTTTAAATTTAATATTCATCATTATTTATTTCTCTTGTGGGGATTATATCTCATCCGTTGCAGAATTACTCCCTCTCAAAATTTTATCTTATTTGCCCAATATCCCTTAACATTTTCTGAAACCACTCGGCGTGAATATTGAATGGTTTGCCATCTTTAATTCTTTGAAATCCTATGCACCGCATTTCATCATTGCATTTTTCATCAAGCCCAATAACACCACTTTGACCGTTCAATGCAGATTTAACAGCCATATTTGTTGTCTTCAAAATTAAGTTTAAATCTCTCTTATTTGGAACAGCAGAACGAGCAAAGTAGCCACTTTTTTGAACTAATGTTTTATCAGCCTTAAGAACTTTACTTAATTTCTTTGCAAACCATTGCCCAGGATTTATCTCATCTAATCTTACATGACCAAAAGCATCTCTATGTACCGTCTTGCCTTGTGCTTCCATTTCTGCAGTAATGGTTTCTACCCCAGCCCCTTCACTCAAGAAAATATTTACACCATCTTTTGCATCCATCAATTTACTAAGACGCTCTGTTTCAGCATCAAGGTCAATTATCAATTCTGGGATGTAAATGGCATCTATATCCCATCGTTCCTTAGTTAGAAGAATATCAGATAAAAATGTTTTCTTTTCAAGACCTTTCCTATACTCGGATGCAGTAGCAGCGGTAAGCCAACCACAATTTCTACCCATAACTTCATGAATAATTAATTGGCGAGAACTTGTGGTATTTTCATTTGCCACATTTTCAAAGAAAATAGCTCCTTGTTCGGCTGCAGTCCATGCTCCCAGAGTTTGGGTAACAGGAATAATGTCATTATCCACTGTTTTAGGCAATCCAACAACAGTAAGGTTATATCCATTTATTGACAAATATGAAGCTAATTCTGATGCTGCAATGTTGGTATCATCACCTCCGATTGTGTGAAGAATAGTTATTCCATCTTTTATTAACTGTTCGGCAGCAACTTGTAAGGGATTTTTTCCTTCTACGATATAACCTTTTTTTACACAATCAGCTACATTTGTTAATTTTACCCGACTACTTCCTAAAACACTGCCGCCAACTCTATATAATAATTCTGCATTTTTTCTAACATTTTCGGTAATTTTTATACTATCTCCTAATAATAAACCTTTATACCCATTTAAGTATCCGATAATCTCTGCGTTGGGAACAAATTCCGTATACTTTTTAATCAATCCTCCGATTGAAGAGGAAAGGCACGGAGCTAAACCGCCAGCTGTTAATATTCCAATCTTATCTTCCATATTGACCTCTTCTGATTTAATTTAAAAATATATTTATAACAATTTTTTTCGTATTCATCCGAATGTCTTTATACTAATCTCCAAAACTAATTCCAACTCCTTTTGCCGTATGAACCAGATTGGATTTGACGCTTACAAAATTATATTTGCTGATAGCATCTTTGATAGGAACTGCTACAATATCAGGATGTTTGAAAGCAGCCATATAACCAAACTTTTTTTCCAAAACCATCTCAAAAGCTTTAACACCAAACTGGGTTGCAAGGATTCTATCAAAAGCACAAGGAATACCACCGCGCTGAAGATGTCCCAGAATTGTTACCCGAATATCAGCTTCCACTCCAGACTTTTTTAGCTCGTGCATCAACCGTATACTTGTACCACCAAGCATAACATTCTCATAACCAACTTCATCACTTTCTTGATAAACAGCAGAACCACCCTGGGGATATGCACCTTCGGCAATTACAATATTGGCAAAACCTCTTCTGTCCTCTGTTCGTCGTTCAACACATTCCTTCACCTTATTAATATTATAAGGAATTTCTGGTATTAGACAAACCTCAGCTCCTCCTGCAAGGGCGGAATGCAATGCAATCCAACCTGCAGATCTTCCCATTACTTCCAATATAATAATCCGATGGTGACTCTCTGCTGTGGTAACTAATTTATCTACTGCTTCAGTGGCAACTTCTACTGCGGTTTGAAATCCGAAAGTATAATCGGTTCCACTTAAATCATTATCAATCGTTTTAGGTACGCCAATAATATTGCATCCCATTTCATACAATCTTTGGGAGATTAGTTGAGAACCATCACCGCCAATATTGATTACTGCTTCTATATTATTATACCTAAGTTTTCTAAGCATTTCCTCTGACCTATCCACTGCTGTCCAATTGCCATCCTTATCTTTGACTGGCCAGGCAAAGGGTCCGCCTTTATTAGTGGTTCCAATTATAGTTCCACCTCGTACATGAATTCCTGCGACAGCTTTTTTATCCAAAAGTCGGATTTCCATTGGTTCTTTTAATATTCCATTAAAGGCATCAATGCTACCAATAATTTCCCAGCCTCTTTCCTGAGAAGCTCGTTTTACTATTGCGCGAATTACAGCATTTAATCCTGGGCAATCACCCCCACCAGTTGCCACAAGACATCTCTTCTTCATTATTTCTACCTCTATCAAAAAATTATTCCTACACTAAAAATTATAGCTTGACTTATAAATCAAACCTCTTAAAAAGTATTATATATAATCTTAATATCTAATTTTTATTAAGATAAATTATAAAAATTTTTATGTCAAGTTTATGTATACAAATATATACTTAAAAAATAAATAAGAATAGAAAATCCCCGGATCTACTAATGTGGAGGTCCGAGGATTTTCTAAACTATTTTGAGTCTACTTATCTAATAAAAAGCATCTTCTTTACCTTTGATTTTTGTTTATCGGTTTCCAATATATAAAAGTAAATTCCATTTGAAACCGGTTTGTTATTTTCATTTTTTCCATCCCATTGAATTGAAGATTGACTATTGAATATTGAATATTGTTTTATCTTTTGCCCTTTGATATTATAAATTTCTATCTTTGCGGTCTTTGCTTCTTTTCTAGAAATATTAAAAGAAATCGTGGTGGAGTTTGTGAATGGATTAGGATAATTGTTTAATTGAATCGAATTATGATTAGGTATCTGTTCGTCATCTACCGTAACAGGTGGTTCATAATTGCCATGTCCTCCATAGGCGCCCATATCATTTATAATTGTTCCCATTGCAGGATATAGTGCAAAGCCCGGATTATTCGGATCTTCCACATCATAATACATCGTATCGGGGTTACCCGCATCTATGCAGGGTGAATATTCCGAGAGATGATAAAGGGTATCTGCAAATAAAGGATCTGTATCAATATTATTACTTCCCTGTCCGAACCAACCTCCGCAGATATCCGAATAATTAATTGTTACTTCATTTCCAGGTCCATACTCAACTATTTCACCACCCGGATTATTCCAAACTATGCTATTCCTCATTATAAGATTACATCCGAGTTGGCACATAATTCCACCACCCAATCCTTCTGTTGAATTGCCACTAAATGTAACATTTGTTATATTTAAACTAGGACCATTAATTGCATTAATACCACCTCCACAATTTTCTGCATAATTATTCGCAATCAACACATTTACCAGATTGAGATTAGTCTCATCCCCACAAACCTGTATACCACCTCCATCAGATAAAGCAGAGTTTCCTATAATAATAACATCCTCAAGTGTTATGTTACCATCATTTACCCAGCCACAAATTCCTCCACCACTCCCTATAGTACTATTTCCACTAATAACGACATTACTAAGTATCGGACTGGAATTATTAAAATAAAGTCCGCCCCAAACACTATTATTACTAATAATAACATTAGCAAGAATTGGATTGGAATTATCATAACAAGCGATACCCCCACCTTCATTTCCGCTAATAGTGACATTATTTAGAATAGGGCTTGATGATTCTTCACAGAAAATTCCCCCTCCAACTCCTATGGCATTGTTATTTATTATATTTACATTTTCTAGAGTTGGATTGGAATTATATATACAACTAATACCACCTCCCCAAGTAGCCGAATTTCCACTAATAGTAACATTAACCAAACTCGGGTTAGAGGAGTCAGTGCAATATATACCACCGCCGTAATAGTCTGTGGTGTTATTGCTAATTGTAATATCAATAAGTGTTGGGCTTGCCTCTGAGCAAAAAACACCAGCACCATTAGTTACAACACTATTTGCTAAAATGATATTCGAAGAGTTAAAAAAACCTACACAGCCAGGATCAAATTTGCAGTATTCAACTTTTGAGCTATCCTGTATCGAAATGTCTGTGTCATAAAAATATAATCCAGCATAATCATTTGTTGTATCTTGAACTGTAAAATTTATAGTATCATTTAATATTCCCTCAGACAATAGCTTTCCATATATTCGAAAATAATACTGATCAGAAAAAATAACATTTACACCCGGTTCAATTACTAAAGCACTATCTACGGGAACATTTATGTGCCCATCAATTATGTAAGGGCTACCATCAATTGTCCAGGTGCCGCTTACATCTCCGTAAGGGATATGTGTTTGAGCAAATGAGATATTAGTTATCACAAAATTGGTTAAAACTATAATAACGAAATAGCAAAGAAATTGTTTTGAATTCTTCATAGTTTTTCTCTTTTTGTTTTTTTATTTAAATTCTATTTAAAAAATTATCTCATTAAATTATATTATGTCAAGTTTAAGATTTTAAATAAATTTATCCGCACTTTCATACAGGATTTAGTGAGCCAAAATAAAAATCCCCAAACCTATATTTGGGGAGATTTGAGGATTTTTAATAGATAAATTTATAAATTATCTGATTACAACCAATTTTTTTATTCTATTGTAGTTCTCCGTCTTGAGTTGGTAGAAATAGATTCCCGTTGAAATGTCTGATACATCTAATATAGCTTTACCATTCTTGCCCTGGATCATTTTAACTAATTCACCCTGAATATTATAGACCTTAATAGTTGCATCCTGAGATTTAGAACTGCCTTTGAGTTGATATTTTATGATTGTAGAATTAATAGCAGGATTTGGATAACTGCCTAATAATTTTGTATTTTCAAATACATCTAACTCAGTAATACTTACCTGAATACCAGTCCCTGTCACTGTAAGAAACTCCCGTTGATTAGGATATACAATAATTAAAACAGTACCGTTGTAAGATTGAGGTGCAGTTGGGTTAAAAGTTAAATCATAAGTTTGACTTTGGCCTAAAGGTATGCTATAAGGAATTTGATTCTTGGCACCAGATTGGGTTCCAGCTTCAGCAACTGTATAACCATTTGGAGTTCTAATGGTGCCGCTTAATGTATCGCCGCCTAAATTATGTATTGTAAACTGTGCAGTGGAAGAATCACCAACTGTTACCTCGCCAAAATCAATAGATGTGGGATCTAAATAAAACACTGGCTCGGGTGGCAATATTGGTGGAAAAGTTATAAAATCAATCCAGGCACAATCACTACCACTACTAACACCAACATCCTTTTCATAAGACCATTTAAAAGTGTGATTACCTGATGTTACTGTATAAGACTCTTCACCCCAGGAAACACTCCCTGCCCATTGTCCTTGCTGAGCACCATCTATGTAAAATCTTAGATAATCATAATTAGCTTCTGATGATACTTTGCGATAAAAAGAAATAGTTCCAGTAAAAACATCCGCATTAATTGATAATTCTGTAGTTTGATTGTCAGAAATTGTTCCTGATTTTGTACAATAAGTACCTTCATAAGGATTTTCTGTAACAACTGTCCAATTTGCATCGCCGCCTTGCACCCAATCATAACTGGAGAAATCCCCTGTTTCAAAATCTTCAATAGATAAGCCTACAGGTTCATAAAAGGATTCTGAAGCGGAATAACTCCCTGCAGTTACAGTATACGCAAGAGGTATTGTAATACCGATTGGCGTGTCGGAAGCTACTGTAATATTAAACATCGCACTTTCAGTAGAATCTACAGGAATAACACCTAAATCGGATGTTCCTGTGTTAATAGTAATATACTCATTACTACAGGATAAGTTTCCAGTGGCATTTGGAGAGTCTGAATGACCATCATTAGTTGTGGGGATTATTAAATGAACTGTTTCTCCAGGATCTAAGCGTCCATTATTATTGCCACCAGAATCATCAATTATTAGGTCGCCGATAGTCAGATAAGGGGCGTTAATTACAATGGCAAATGAAGCTTCCCAGGTATCTTTTGCACTTCCTGTTATTTCTAAATCAAACATAACTATATGTTGGTCTGGAATGTCATCAGCAATATCAAAATCAAATGCATCAATTCGTGTTCTTGCTCTACCAGCTATAATTGTACCAAAATTTCCTGTACTATCAGTTATTGTGATATAATCATCTGCAGTTGATAATGTTGCAACCACATCATATGCATTTTGTATGCCAACATTTTTGAGGGTCATACCCAGTAATATCTCTTCACCGAAGTCTGGTTCGCCGTTATTATTGCCTAATGCATCATTAATCATATGAGAATCATATACAACATAAGGACCGCTTGGCGGAATAATTTCTACAGAAGCAGAATAGCGGTAATAATTCTGCTTGGTAATAGTAACTATCATATTGTTGCCCGGTAATTGCGGTGGAATAGTAATATTAATAGGTGTTCCGATTCCTTCACCAATACCAATAATTTCTCCATTCACAGTTAATGAGATAAGGGCCTCCTCATTTGCCGTTACAGTGAAGAAATCAACACCACTTAATAAAACAGGGTTATGAATTACAGTTAAGTCCTGTGGCATTTCTGAATACACAGTAGTAAATGCATCTCCATGGTGATGAAACAGATGATAAACTGTATTTTTAGAACCTGGGTTAGTTGGCCAACTTGAAACTTGAAGATAATATTTCCCAGAAGCATTAGCAAAACACGGAAGAATAAAGTTAGTATCAAAATCATTTCCTCCATATCCTGGGTCAAAATCATGCCACATATTATCATACATTCCCCAAACATAAGTATCGTTCACAAAAGAGAATGAAACCTCTGATGCTGCAATAATACCAAGTGCTCCTTTCTCATGACGGTGGAATGCTTCTGCGAAGCACTCACTACACCAATTGTACTTACCTGTTAAACAATTTACAGAAAAGACAAAAGTAAGATCATCATTGTTCAATCCAGCAAGGTCGCTATTGTGATAACTGGGGTCGCCCCAGCCAGTTTCGCCACCATGGTCTCTGTGCTGTATCATAAAGGCACCGCTATTTATATCATTATTTATACGATATGCATTTCCGCCCCAATCCGTAAGGTGTGATGGAGTTGCTGGAATATAACCAAGACCAGTGGGTCCAAAATAATTGACTATTATACTGGTATTTGAATTAGTTGACCAGTAAGAAGGTGCACCACCACTATAACCAGCGTATTCACGGACAGGTGATTTGCCTAAAACATTCTCCCAAAATCCATATATTATATCACTACAGAGAATAAACCAGCGATCTGATTGCCAGCCTCCAGCAGAAATAGGATGATTGTAAAAATCTGGATTTGTTGGTGGAGTCCGTTCATAGTTCAAAGCTTTTCCAATCATTGTTGATAAATCATCTTCATCTTGTGCCGTTATACGAGCAAAAACTATTTCCGGAAGATCGTCGCCATCTACATCAGCATAGATATTGTCAGAAGCACACGGATTATATCCTCCATACCAGATAGGAGAAACAATTGTGTTGCCTGTTGTTCCATAATCACCCAATAACAGAACTGCAACAGGAGCAGGGTCCCAAGTATTGTATGCATTGTTGATATAGTTTTCAATTGCTGTTGTAGTGTTTCCACCAACTTCAGTGGTTGCCACAACACCTGTAAGAATACCTTGTAAGGTTCGAAAAACCTTGATAGAATCTGCCCATGCAATGAAATCTGGGTCATCAGGTGTAATAATAAGATATTCAAAACCATCACGAGATTTTGAGGAGTAATTATAATCCATCTTGGGCAGAGAAACATAGTTAAGTAGCACATCACTTAATATTGGATCCCACCAGCGACTGCGTAGCCTGTCTTCACCAAAATGTCCATTTCCACCATTAAAGGTGACATCAACTTTCAAATCACGATAAACAATCAATTCTTTTGTTACGGGATTATACTGAAATGGTGTAATGCCAAGTATTACAGCATCAACACCACGAACTTGCATAGGCTCAGAAATTATCACAGAATTTTCAGGATAGAAAGCATCTTTTGAGTATATTTCTAAATTTTTACTGTATTCAAGTGGTCCTGTTTCAGTTTCAAGAGGGATACGATATGCTGGTGCCATATCTATATCCTGGAATGTTTCCGTGCGTAAGGCAATGATTTGAACATTGGCTGATGCTCCCTGAGGAATTGCAATATAACGACCAGAACATGGTAGGTCGGGTGCACCGGCATCGTTGGGAAGAAAGACTCCTGAAAGATGCAAGGTTTGCATAATCTTCCCATTAATTTCTCTGTCCTCTAAAAAGAATTCTGTGATTGAAAAAGTTATTTCAATACCAGATTCATTTGCACTATCTAAATTATAGCCAGAATTTCCCCAGCTATCTGTATATGTTATTGCTATTGCATAAGCATTATTTACGCTGAACAAAAATACACTTGAAAAAATAAAGAGAAGTAAAAATAGTGGTAAATGCTTTTTTTTCATAATATTCCGCCTTTCAAAATAAACCTTATTTATTTAATACAAAAAAAATGTTGCAATATTTTTTAGTCAAATTATTTTGAATAAAATTTATTATTTTTTGAAAAATTCAAGGAGAAAAAATTATTTATAATTAATCTAACTTGACAAATAATGCCCAAAAATTATGATTATAAAAATTTTCAAGAGGGTTTTAAATAGGTATAATAATGAATTATAAAAGTGATAAAGAGCTCAGAGTTCGTTTTGCACCCAGTCCAACAGGGTTTCTACATGTTGGCGGACTAAGAACAGCACTTTTTAATTATCTTTTTGCAAGAAAAAATAACGGAAAATTTATTCTTCGCATTGAGGATACAGACCGCAAAAGATATATTCCTGGTGCATTAGAAAAACTGATATCCACCTTAAAAGAAATCGGACTTGCTTATGATGAAGGTCCGGATATTGGGGATTCTTACGGTCCTTATGTTCAATCTAAACGGATAGATATTTACAAAAAGTATGCTAAAAGGCTACTGGATTCCGGTAATGCTTATTACTGCTTCTGCTCAGAACAAAGACTAAAAAATTTGCGTGAAGAACAAAGAAAACACAAATTAGATCCAATGTATGATGGAAAATGTAGAAACCTTTCCGAAGAAGAAGTTAAAGAAAAACTGAAGAAGAAAATTCCATGTGTAATCAGATTAAAATTTCCAAAAGAGGGAACTTCTGTCTTCTATGATAAAATTCATGGTCAGGTTGAAGTGGATAATTCACTTGTTGATGACCAGATATTGATTAAGTCAGATGGATTTCCTACTTATCATCTTGCAAATGTCGTTGATGACCATCTGATGAAAATTACACACATAATTCGCGGAGAGGAATGGCTTTCCAGTGTGCCCAAACATATCTTTCTATATCAATCCTTTGGATGGAAAATACCAGAACTCGTTCATCTTCCTCTTTTGCTAAATCCAGACAGAAGTAAATTGAGTAAACGACAGGGAGATGTAGCTGTAGAAAGTTATCTTGAAAAAGGCTATCTGCCAGAAGCTTTAATTAACTTTATTGCTTTACTTGGCTGGCACTCTGCTGATGATAGAGAGATTTACTCCTTAAAAGAATTAGAAAAAAAATTTTCTCTAAGAAGAATTAGCAAGTCAGGAGCAATTTTTGATATTGAAAAACTTAATTGGATGAATGGCTGGTATATCAGAAATCTTGACATTAATTATATTTCAGAAAAAGCAAAATTTTTCTTTAAAGAAGCTAAGATAGATATCAGTGATAATGAAAAATATCAAAAAGTAATTCAAAATGGGAGAAAACGGATTTCATGTCTTAAAGAAATTATTGAGCATTCAAAAATGTTTTATGAAGGCATCAAATTCAATGATGAAGATAAAGCACTTATTAAAGAGAAAAACTCACACCGAATTTATTTATATTTTATTGATAAATTGAAGGCACGGGATAGTTGGTCAAATGATGAAATAAATTCATTGATAAAGAAAGCAATAGAAGAATTAGAAATGAAGGGAAAAAACTTTTATTTTCCGCTTCGTCTTGCTTTATTCGGGAAATGTCACGGTCCTGATTTACCCGTTATCATAGAAATTTTAGGCAAAGATGAAGTAATAAAACGGCTACAAGATCTAATTAAGATTTAATTAAAGGAAATTGGTTTATGAAATCATCAGACAGAAAACACAGTATAGACAAAAAGAAAACAAAAAAAATCACTGAAAATACTGTGAACAAATCAAAATCCTCTCTTGACTTTCTTAGACAGATTGTTGAGGATGATTTAAAAACTAATAAATATAATGGCAGAGTTCAAACACGTTTTCCGCCAGAACCAAACGGTTATCTACATATTGGCCATGCTAAAGCAATCTGTATTGATTTCGGTATTGCTGAAGAATATGGAGGGCTTTGCAATCTACGATTTGATGACACCAACCCAACAAAAGAAGGCATTGAATACATCAAAGCAATTCAAGAAGACATTCATTGGCTTGGATTTGACTGGGGCGATAGATTATACTATGCTTCTGATTATTTTGATAAAATGTGTGAATATGCTGTTCAATTAATCAAAGAAGGCAAAGCTTATGTATGCAATTTAAGTGAGCAAGAAATTCGGGAATATCGGGGCACTGTAAAGCAGCCGGGCAAGGAAAGTCCTTACAGAAACCGCTCAGTTGAAGAGAATTTGGACCTATTTGAAAGAATGCATGCAGGCGAGTTTGCGGACGGTGCTTATGTATTACGGGCAAAGATTGATATGGCATCGCCAAATATGAAGATGCGAGACCCTCTTATCTATCGCATTCGGCATGCTCCTCATCACCGAACGGGTGATAAATGGTGTATTTATCCAATGTATGACTTTGCCCATTGCCTTGAGGATTCTATAGAAAGGATTACACATTCTTTCTGTACATTAGAATTTGAAAATAACCGTGAAATTTATGATTGGTTTCTTGACCAATTGAATGTCCATCATCCTCAGCAGATTGAGTTTGCTCGCCTTAATATCAGCTACACTATAATGAGTAAAAGAAAACTTCTGGAATTGGTTGAAGGTGGTTATGTCAAAGGATGGGATGACCCAAGAATGCCAACTATAACAGGTTTGAGAAGACGTGGCTACACACCTGAATCAATCAGAAATTTCTGTGAACGCATTGGAGTGGCTAAGAGTGAAAGTATCGTTGATTTGGCTCTACTTGAGTATTGCATTCGTGAAGACTTAAATAAGCAAGCTCCACGAGTGATGGCTGTATTAAGACCACTTAAGGTAGTAATAGACAACTATCCACAAGACAGAGTTGAAGAATTGGATGCTGTGAATAATCCCGAAGACCCAAGTATGGGAAAACGAAAGGTCCCATTTTCACGGGTGTTGTATATTGAACAAGATGATTTCCGCGAAGAACCTCCAAAAAAGTTTTATCGTCTTGCTCCTGGACGGGAAGTAAGGCTACGATATGCATATTTTATCAAATGCGTAAAGGTGGTTAAGGATAAAAATACAGGCAAGGTGACCGAATTACATTGTACATACGATTCTAAAACCCGTGGCGGTGATTCGCCTGATGGACGCAAAGTGAAAGCAACTTTACACTGGGTCTCGGCTGCTCATGCTGTTAATGCCGAAGTCCGTCTTTATGATAGACTTTTTACAGTAGAGAATCCCCTATCTAAAAAAGATGATTTCAAAAATTATTTGAATCCAAAATCATTGGAAATTTTAACTGAATGTAAATTGGAACCAGGCCTGAAAAATGCAAGTATAGGAAATAGATACCAGTTTGAGAGAAAAGGCTATTTCTGCGTGGACCCTGATTCTTCTGATAAAATGCTTGTATTTAATCGGACAGTTACTTTGCGAGATCCCTGGGCAAAGATTCAAAAAGCACAGAAACAAAAGAGATAGGTAAATTTTTTAGCCACGAAGACACCAAGACACAAAGGGTAATTCTTATCCTAAAAAATTAATCTTAGTGACTTTGTGCCTTCGTGGTTAAAATAAAAATAAAATGTTTAGCAATATAAAAGGTCAAAATCAAGCTATTAATTGCCTAAAACAACTCATTTCTGCAGGGAAAGTCGCACAAAGCTATCTTTTCTATGGACCAGAAGGTGTCGGTAAACTAACCACTGCTTTTGAGCTTGCAAAAGCTGTAAACTGTCCTAATCAAAAAAATTATGATTCTTGCGATAACTGTCCATCCTGTCACAAAATTGACCACTTTTCACATCCTGATGTAGATTTTGTTTTCCCTACGCCCAAATTTGATATAACCGATGAGGGGCAATATAAAAAAGAAAGTGAGCAGATTCAGGTTCAGAAATTTATTGAACAGCTTAAAGCCACACCT
The DNA here is from genome assembly GCA_034722995.1 of Candidatus Cloacimonadota bacterium. Taxonomy (NCBI): domain Bacteria; kingdom Pseudomonadati; phylum Candidatus Cloacimonadota; species Candidatus Cloacimonadota bacterium. The sequence goes on from JAYEOL010000044.1 coordinate 47,969, forward strand.
TATTGCAGATATCAATTTTCTAAAGCTACTTCTATTCATATAGATACCATCCGAAACATTGAGCGAAAGATTCTTTTCCGTCCCAATGAAGGGAATTATCGGGTAATTATTATGGCTGATGCAGATAAAATGACCAGATCCGCAGCAAATGCTTTTTTGAAAACTCTTGAAGAGCCACCATTATATGCTATCATCATTCTAACTACTACAAAACTTTCAGCACTTTTGCCAACCATTGTTTCAAGATGCCAGAAAATAAGGTTCAATGCTGTTACAACAGAAATTATTAAACATCACCTAAAAGAAAAGTATAATATAGAAAGTAAGCAAGCAGAAATCATCGCAAGGATTTCAAATGGAAATATGGCAAAAGCGATTCTTATGGCTCAAGACCAACAAATAGAAACCCGAAATATGGCTCTAAATTTCGTGGATTTTATCTTGAATAAAGATCTGGAAGGGATTTACAACTTTTCAGAGAACTTTAAACAAAATCGCAATAAAGAGTTACTAAAAGACATTCTTGACTTCCTTGTGTTATGGTTTGGCGACTTATTATATTTACACCAAAATCCAAACAGAGTTGTTAATATTGACCAGAAGGAAAAACTTCAAAAATTTTACAATATTAGAGAAATTTTTGATAAAGATGTAAGAGAAATCATTTTATTGATTGAGCAAAGTAAGAAATTGTTAGAAGGTCATATTAATTTTGAACTAATTGTTATTGATACCTTTTATCAGATTTATGAACGAGTTTATCAAAACAGATAAACCCACTTCATGCCAAAGGCATCATGCCTTAGGCAGATCCGCTTCTAGCGAAAAATATATTATAAAAAATTTGATAAAGTTCTTGACAAGAAATTTGATTCTGTTTTTATATTGATTTAGTTGTCAATGTTATAAAAGGATATTTTGAGATGATAATTTCTAAGATAGGCAAACCCCGATATATTGGGGATATTAAACCAGTAACAAATTAAAATAAATTGTTCCGATTATCGGGACGAAGGAGAAAAGATGAAAAAACTTATAACCCTTTTGACTGTGGCGTTCTTTACCCTTGTGATGAGCACTACAGCGTGGGGAGAGTTAGTATTTGATGAAAATTTTGACTATCCCGCAGAGGATAATCTAACTGACCATGGTTGGACTGCACACAGTGGTGGGGGAACTAATCCAATTACTGTTTCTTCTGGTGGTTTAACTTATTCTGGTTACCCTTCCTCAGGGATTGGCAATGCAGCTTTACTTGATAATACTGGAGAGGATGTTAGCAGAAATTTCCCAGAACAATCTTCCGGAGCTGTTTATGCCTCGTTCTTAGTGAATGTACATGCAGCACCTTTTATTAGCTCGGGTAAAGTTTATTTCTTTCACTTAGGAGAAACAGATATGGGATACTACTTTAAAGCCAGAGTCTTTGTTAAAGAAGAAGAAGGTACAGATAATATAGCATTTGGTTTGAGTAAAAAAAGCAGCACCGCTGATGAATATACAGATTTTGTTTATTTAAAAGATGTTACTTATTTGATTGTTGAAAAGTATGAATTCTTTGAAGGCGAGGACGACGACGAGGTAAGTCTTTTTGTATTTGAGAGTCCTACATTACCAGGTTCTGAGCCAGGAACTCCAACTTTAGGTCCTGTAACCGATTTATATGATGCAGCGAATCTTGGCACAGTAGCACTTCGACAATATGATTCCGCCCAAGATTTACTAGTTGATGGAATAAGAATAGCCACAACATGGGAGGATATAGTGGTGGCATCTGTAGACGATTATCCAAGTTCTGTAGCCTCCTTTTCTCTTTATCAGAACTATCCAAATCCATTTAGTGCTTCTACCACGATTTCGTTTAATTTAGCCACTGATTTACACCCGTCCTCCGCAGTAGCAATGCTACGGAGGGTGGACAGATTAACACAGATAAAAATTT
>JAYEOL010000045.1 GCA_034722995.1 Candidatus Cloacimonadota bacterium
TAAACAGGAAATTAAAAAATCTTGATGGTTTTAAATCAGAAAAAAATCTTGCCACCTTTATGAAGATCTGGTTTGTTAATTACCATGAAAAATTTAAAAATTAGACACAGTTATTTGAACGCTATCTATAATTAATATTATTCATTTTTTCTCCTAAAAAGTTATTGAAATGTTAAAATTAGTAAATAAGCATTTTATCCCAAAATCTAAAGAAATTCGTAAATATAAATCATCTGAGATTATCAAACTATATCCTCCACCAGCTGCTAAGTTAGGACAAATACTTTTCTTATATTTTGTTTTCTTTTCAAAGGGAGATGGTTCAACAATCGCGTAATCTATACCATAAATTAATAATCCAAATAATCCTTTTCTACTTTTTGAAATAAAAATACTTTTTTGAAAATATACTCCACAAGTATATATCATACTAATGAAACAGCCTTGATGATAATGAAAAAACCAGATATTTTCTGTCATGCTATTTCTTATTTCACTCAAATAATACTTACCAATGCCAATTGATCCTCCATAAAGTAAAAAGGGCGAAGCTTTAAAATACATAAACAAATCCTTTTTCTTTTTGATAAAGGTGTTGGTATTACTTTTAGAGAAATATTGCGATTTACAGGAACTCTTATTTCTATGCAAATCGAAAAGCAATCCTGACGATAAATTACTACTAAACAAATGGTTTTCATTTGTATTTGTGTTTTTGGTTAATATCTTTTTTGTTGTATATTCCTCAGCAAAAGCAAATGAACACAATACTAGGCTTATCATCATACAAATTAATTTTTTCATTTTTAATTTTCTTTCTTTCAATATTTTTTCAAGTTTTGGTAATTTTTTATTTATCTTTCCCAGAAGAATGCCTTTCAATCAGCCTATGTGCTGATAGAAAGGCTAAACTAAATGAATTTATTTTTTCCTCCAATAAATATATTAATAAACAAGGATTTTGTAATATATTTTTTTCTTATTGTAAATTTAGATAAGGGTCGATTTATCATTATTTGTATTAAATTAAAGTATAGTTTTTGAACAAACCAGAAATCTTTACGGGAAAATAATTTTATTTTATCATCCATAATTTAATCTGTGAGCAATTTGTTTTAGCATAAAGAATTGCATAATATTTTTTTGTCAAATGTTATATAAAAATTTTTATAAAATTTTAACTTATCACTTTTCATTCTTTTATATAAACATTCCTGTATACTTTCTCAAACTCATCTTTGCCGCAAATCAGCATAGTTGTGAGAGGAGCAACTTTTTTGCATTCTGCGACAATCCAATGAGCTAATTCTCTTATCTCCCATTGAGCATTCCTGTCCTCACGCAAACGAGCAAAATTGCATAACTCACGCAAATTCAATTTAAATATAACCAATTTATGATGAGCATTTGTCAAAATGTAATTCTTAATCTCCGGATAAGTCTTTGCAAGTTTAGAATAAAATTTTTCTGTCTCCCCTATGATTTGTGTAAACTCTTCTTGCTTGCCAATTGCTATAATACTTTCAGGAATGGTATATCCATAATCGGTTTTGTAATCGGAAGTAATAATAGTACTCATTCTATGCCGTTTCAGTTGTGCAAAACAGGATGCACTGATGTTTAATTGAAAAATAAATTCCGCCAATTCAAACTCACGAGGTAATGAATCATAACTTTCAATATTTTCTAAAGATTCAAGAATATGATTTCTCTTTTCTTGTAATGACATTTGCTTAACTCTGTTTAATAAATCTTCAAATGAATTCCCTGTTTTTCGAAAAAGAAGAGTTGCCAATACTTTTTCATCACAATTGTCTGTATAATTTAATAATTTATTTTTATATCCATCTGAATTTGGTTCAAAATGTGAGGCTGTATAGATTTTATATCTGCTTCTATCATATTCTGAAGGTTTAATATATTTAATCAATGATGGAGCAACAGATTTCACTTCGTTATAAATTTTATCAGCAAGTTCAGTTGCCTCCTTAAAAGGAATTGCATATAATCTTTTCAATAATCTTTCAACACTTCTTGCATTAATGGTCATTCCCATCTGGGCTTGAGTAGCAAGTGAAAGTACATATCGAGAATCTTCTTTTGCCTTTCCTTCCAATTCTCTCTTACTTAATTTTTGAGGTGAACTATAATTTTCATTTTGTTTAAAGTAATAATCTTTAAGATTTTCAAAGAATTCTAAATAAGCTTGATTTTGTATTTCAATGATTTTAATAAATTCATTACGAAATTCTAAATCGTTTTTTATTTCAGCAGGCAAAACATAATCACCGTGAAGTGTAACATATCTTTGTGATTTTTCAGTAAAAGAAGCTAATCGTGTTCGCTGGACAAATTCAGTTAAATATCGCGAAATACCAATAATATCAAGATTAAACACAGCATGTTCTGCAATGGAACTATGCCCCATATCAAACACAATTTTTTGATTTGATTTTCTTGCTTTTTCAACATCTTCTACAGATTGCTTGCGTAATTCATCAACTGATTTCTGAGACCTGCTAATGCGTGCGTAGGCTGCAGAAATAGTTTCTGGAGTAAACTGAATTTTTTCAAATTTATCCTTTATAGCTTTCAGATTATTTAATTTTTTTAAGCAATTAGAAAAATCCTTAATCTGGTCAAAATCTATATTAAAGCCAGCGAGTTTTACCTGCAATTACTCTCCTATATATTAATCAGCCACCTGCCTTCGTCAAACTACAGCAAGGCAGGCAAAATCACACCCGTTCTCCGTCCCGATTCCATCGGGACTGCGTCCATTCTCCGTAGTCCCGATGGAATCGGGACGAAGGATGAAAAGGGTGAACAAAAAAACACTTAACTACTAACCACGAACATCACGAACAAATATTAAATCATTTTCTTTACATCAAAAGATAAGATGAACTCTTGGTAATAAAGAAAGGACAGAATTAGTGGTTATAAATCAAGTTCTTTGATTGTCTTTTTAGTTGGAACACCGTTTGAATCCCATCCCCTTATAGCATAATATTTATCAAGCATCTCATCAAGTTTTACAACTCTGTTTCGTGAAGGTCCCTCACTAAACTTTTCTGTAAGAAAACGGGAAGGAAGCATATCGTCTTCTCGTGTAAATCCTGCTTTTGCATTAAAATCTCTCTCAAGGGTATAGATTCTTTTACCAATTTTTAATACTTCTTCATCGGTAAATTCAATGCCTGTTACACAGTTTAACATTTCTGTGAATGTAGATACTCCTAACGCAAATTGGAGAAATCTACACAAAATTATTGAATCAACAAAAGCAGAAATATCCTGAAGAAGAACAACTATTTCTGGTTTCCCTTTAGTAGAAAATCTATCCAGAAATACAGGCTGGCCTAAAATTTCAGGTCCAATCATATATGCACGCATATGACAGCCGCCCCGATTAGATGTTGCAAAAGCGAGTGCTTGACCTTGTGCTCCACGAGGGTCATAAGCAGGAAGCTCCATACCTTTTACCTGCATTGAGAGTTCCTGTCTACCATATTTCTCGGAAAGTCGTTTAGAACCTAATGCAAGTTCTACACCAATACCTCGCTTATATGCAATATCCTCAACAATTCCAACAATTTTCTTTGCCTCTCCCCATTTTAAATTATAAGGGAATGCTCCAACCTCAGATAATTCCATTGCACATCCAATAGTATTTCCTGTAGAAATTGTATCAAGTCCAAGCTCATTACAAGTGTAATTTGCCTCAGTAACCGCTTTTAAATCATTAATACCTAATTGTGCACCAAAAGCCCATACAGTTTCATATTCCGGCCCTTCACCTTGTCTATTTGCAGTCTTAGTTGACCTTCCGCAAGCAATTGGACATTTATAGCATGCACTCTTTTTCTGAACAATAGATTCAGCAATTTTCTCACCACTTATGCCTTCGGCATCATTAAAAACTCCATACTTAAAATTTCTGGTTGGAAACATACCATGCGCATTTATCACATTAACAAGAACAGATGTGCCTAAAACTTTTAATGATTTTCCAGTTATCGGATTTTTATCAACAAGTCTATCAATACGGAAAAGAAGGTCTTTCAGTTTATTCGGGTATCTAACAGAAACGGTTTTAGTGCCATAAGCAGCAATTGCTTTAAGGTTTTTGGAACCCATAATAGCCCCAAAACCACCTCTACCAGAGGCTCTATCTCTATCATTCATTATTGATGCAAATAGAACCTTATTTTCTCCTGCAGGACCGATACATGCAATAGATGTCTTTGAGGAAGTCTCATTCATAATCGCATCTCTGGTTTCATGGGTATTTTTTCCCCAAATATGTTCAGCATTTCTTATTTCAACTCCTGCTTTAGTAATATAGAGATAAACAGGCTTGGCGGATTTTCCTTGAATTATTATTCCGTCAATACCTGTTCCTTTCAGCCGTGCACCGAAATTTCCTCCAGAGCTTGAATCACAAATTGTAGTAGTAAGAGGAGACCGTGAAATCACCTGATAACGGCCGGATGTAAGAACAGTACCTGTCAAGGGACCTGTTAGAAAAATCAAAGCATTTTCAGGGGAAAATGGGTCTGTGAACTGTGAACATATCTGTGTATAAAGTTTGACCCCCAATCCTCTACCTCCAAGATATTTTCTCCTTAGTGATTCCTTAATTGCGATTGTTTCTTTTTTCCTTGTACTAAGATCAACTTTTATAATTTTACCCATCCATCCATTCATGAAAGATCTCCTTTTCTATTCGTAAAACTTATTATATTTATCTCTATGAGGACAAGTTAAGCATTTCTTTTTATAATAGGTATAAACTGCTTTGGGAACTTTTGCTAATGATATGTATCTTGAAGGACAAATGTGACATGGAATTTCAGGTTCAAGCCATGATTCTGGTGCAAATTTATAAAGTGATGCTCCTTCTAATATGGCAACACTTGCACTGGTGCCTAATCTTGTTGCACCTGCTTTAATCAATCTCCAGGCATCTTTGAAATTCTTTATACCGCCGGCAGCCTTTACTCCAATGTCAGGTCCCACTGTTTTTCTCATAAGCTGAATATGGGCTGGAAAGGCACCAAAAGCTCCAAAACCAGTTGAAGTTTTAACAAACTTTGCTCCAGCTTTAACAGCAAGTTCACAACCTTTGACAATTTCATCATCAGTAAGATAACCCGTCTCAAGTATTACTTTAACAAGAGCCGGATAACTTGCTTCTACAACTTGCGTTATATCATCTAATACAAAATCATATCTTTTATCTCTAAGTGCACCAACATTTATAACCATATCAATCTCTTCAGCGCCTTCTTGAACTGCTTTTTTCGCCTCGCATGCCTTTATGTAACTCGTATTTGCACCAAGTGGAAAACCGACTACATTACAAACTAAAACCTCGCTTTCCTTTAGCTGTTCATAGGCAAATTTAGTAAATGATGTATTTATGCACACTGAATAAAAGCCAAACATTTTTGCTTCGTTACAAAGATTGAGAATTTTTTTCTCTCCCGAACTTGATTTCAGTTCAGTATGGTCTATCATTTTGGCTAATTTTTTCACATCTATCATATCTTCCTTCTTATTTTTGATGGAGAAATTTTCTTTGTGCCTCTATATTTTTTTTCTGTTTTTTAATGATTTATATTCGTCCAGAGATATTGTAATTCCAAATTGGTCTTCATCTTTTAGTTCAACGGTAGAAATCAAGTAATTGTTTTTGGTTACTTTCATTCTTTTTCTCTTATATATAATTTCATCATTTAGAGATGGAAACCCCTTAGCTTTTTCCAAATAAAAATCTTCTTCATACGCAAGACAACACAATATTTTTCCGCAAGGGCCTGTAATTTTGGAAGTTGTAGCAGTTACATTTTGGTGCTTAGCCATTTGGATTGTAGCTCTATCAAAATTCAAATTGAGATTCTTACAGCAAAGTTCTCTTCCGCAAGGGCCGAATCCTCCAAGTCTTTTGATTTCCTGCCTTTCGTTAATCTGTCTTAACTCAATCCGTGTCCGAAATATTTGTGCCAAATCTTTAAGAAAATTACGAAAATCAACACGCTTTTCCGCCATAAAATAAAATGTTAGTTTATTACCATCAAACTGATATTCCACATCAACCAGATTCATGTTAAATGGCTGATTTTTTAATGCTTCCAAAAATTTTTTTTGGGCACCCTTTTCCTTTTTACGAACACGAGCAAGTCTTTTCAGGTCATCATTATTGGCTGGGCGGATAATTTTTTTTATATCTTCCTTCTTTATGTAAACATCTTCGGGCTTAACAGAAAACATTGCGACTCTGCCTATATCAGCTCCTTTTTCAGCTTCAACAATTACATATTGTCCTGTATGGAGTTTTATATTTTTGGGATTAGCAAAAAATCCTTTTCTGTCATATTTAAATCGTATTTCAACTAATTTGTCCATTTCTTTTTCTATTAAAAACATTTCTCATTTTCGTAGAATTATCAAAGCATTTTTTCAAGATTTTTTCTTCAAATTTTTCTAACTTAAGCCCTCTTCTCTTTTTAACGAGCCTGATTGTTTCAAATATTTTATTAATTCTATAATCTTTTAAATTCGTTGCAGTTCCCCAACTAAAAGAGGGTATAAATCCACTAAATAAATCAGCAGAATATAAGTTACACCCAATTCCAACTATGCAGCCAGTATTGAACATTGTATTTATACCGCTTTTTGAATAGTCACCAATTATCATTCCAAAAAATTGCATTCCTGTATTGATATATCTTCTTTCTGGATAAAAATATGCTTTTACTTTTTTATAATTATTTTTTAAGTCACTGTTATTTGTATCTGCACCCAAATTTACCCATTCACCAACATAGGAATGCCCGAGAAATCCATCGTGTTGTTTATTTGAATATCCTTGAAACATTGTCTCTTCAACTTCTCCACCTAATTTACATACTTTACCAACAGATACTCCATGATAAATTTTTGCTCCAACTTTAATTATACTATTTTTACCAATGTAAGCTGGACCAAATATAACTGCATTCGCCATAATTATACTATTATCATCCAGAAAAATTGGTCCTGCACTTGCATCCAGAACAACATTTGGTGCAATGGTTACATCTTTACCAATGAATATCTTCTCATTATTAATCAAATGAATGTTTTCGTTCTTATCAATATAATTTGTCTTGCTTTTAGTGATAATTTGAAAATCTTTAGTAATAGCGTCAGAATTCTTATCAACGAGTTCCCAAATGTAATTTATAGGTTTGATGTTTAATTGCTCTCGTGATATATCTTTCATTAACTTATGTATATCCTCTGATGAAATTGATATATCAGCATTGATGTTTTTCTTAAAAGCAATACAGGTTTGTTCAAAAAATAATCCTGTATTATCAGATAATGAATTTATTCTTCTTGCGATTTCACCATTAATAAGCAAGCTTCCATTTATGAAAAGATTGGAATTTTTAGTTAATTGATTTATATGTCGCTCTGGAAATCTATTTCTGTAAAGTTCCTTTAAATCCTTTCTTACAATAAGATGATAATCATACTCGGGATAATAGTAAGCAATTTTCTGTCGTAGTTTTAAAATACCACATCTAAGGTCAAAAACTGCACGTGTATAAGTCAAAGGTAAAAAATTTTCCCATCTTGAATCTTCAAAAATGTTAATTTTCATAAAAACCTTTAATCTTCCTGACATCCGTAGTTTTAACGAAGGATGTTAATCTTTAATCTTGTTCTTTGCGGTTTATCGCTCTATGTTATAGAGTGCCTATAATAATTAATTTCTTTTATTTATTGCAAGATTATTGTTTATTATTTCATTTGCAATTGAGTAAGGGTCTGTATTCTTTTTATAGACTGAATCAACCATTTTTAACAGTTTATTATTAGATTGCAATTTTTCTTTTGTATTAGATAACAGAATTCCTTGAATTATTGAAATAATTTCGTTTTCAATCCTTCCTTTTTGTTTACGAGTGTGTATATGATTATCATATAAAAATTCTTTATGATTTTCAATAGTGCAATAAAGTTCATCAATTCCTTTATTGTCTTTAGCAATTGTTTCAACTATTGGAGGGACATAATTCGTTTTCTTTTCTGAAAGTTGCTGTAATATTTCTAAACTGGTTACAATCTTTTTACAACCTTGTCTATCGCATTTATTAACAACAAATATATCGCCAATTTCCATTATACCAGCTTTCATAATTTGAATACTATCTCCGGAACTTGGTGTAAGCACAAGCACAACTGTATCAGCATATTTCACTATTTCTACTTCTGATTGCCCAACACCAACAGTTTCAATCACAATATAATCACATCCTAACACAGACAAAACAGTAATAGCATTATTTGTATTGGGAGCCAGACCACCCAGATGGCCTTGTGTACTCATACTTCTGATAAAAATTCCATTGTCAGTTGAATGTCGTTGCAAGCGGATTCTATCTCCTAAGATTGCTCCGCCGGAAAATGGGCTGGTTGGGTCAATTGCTATTACCCCAACTGTTTTATTCTGGCTACGAAATCTATCAATTAATTTATCAGTAATAGTGCTTTTGCCAACACCTGGTGCACCAGTTATACTTAATAAATAGCTTTTCTTTCTATATGGATAGATGGATTTTATTATTTGCTCAGAATGATTATTATTTTCAAGAAATGTAATCAATTTAGCAGCAGCATGAAAATCTCCCTGTAAAAGCTTTTCAGTCAATTTTTCTATATGCATACTTTAATAATCGAAAATTAATCATAAACATAATCTTTTAAATAATTAATAATTTCTTCAACATCCTGCTTAAAATTTTTTGGAATTATAATTCTCAAAAGCATCTTTTTTTTATCAATTGTAGTATAATTACAGTATCCTTCAAATGATTCTAAAATAAAACCTATGAATTGCAAATCAGTAGAATTAGTTTGGACAATTAATTCAGTTGCTTCATCGTCCAAAATCTTTTCCGAAACTATATCAATTTGCATATAAGCTTTTATTAATTATTTACATTTTATTAATTTTCAAGCACCAATGAGAGCACATTTTGCATATTTTCAACTGGGATAATATTTAAACCTTTCTTAATTTGTTTTGGGATTTCAACTAATTCTTTATAATTTTTCTTTGGAATGATAACGCTATTAATTTTAGAGCGTTGGGCTGCCACAAGTTTTTCTTCTAATCCACCTATCGGTAATACATCTCCCATCAAAGTAATCTCACCTGTCATTGCATAATCAGCTCTTACTTTTTTCTCTGAAAGTGCAGAAATAATTGCAGTAGCCATAGTAATTCCCGCAGATGGTCCATCTTTTGGAATAGCACCTTCAGGTATATGAATATGTATATCTTTATTTCTATAAAAATTCTTTTCTATCTCAAATTCTGAGTAGTGGGCTCGGGCATAACTTAATGCTGCATTTGCAGATTCTTTCATAACATCACCCAATTTGCCTGTAAGCATAAGCTTGCCTTTTCCTTCAAGGAGTGCAACTTCTATTTGTAAAATAACACCTCCAACTGGTGTCCACGCCAGCCCATTAGCAACTCCAATTTTACTCTCTTTATTAATCTCTGCATAGGAAAATTTTTCTACCCCAAGATATTTTGACAAATTTCTATTGTTAACTTTAAATCTCTTTATAGATTTATCATTTAAATAACTTCTTACAATTTTTCGTAAAATAGAAGCGATATTTCTCTCTAACTCCCTTACTCCTGCTTCTCTTGTATAATTCCCTATTATAGACAAGATAGCATTCTCGGAAAATTCTACTTTAATATCCTTGTCAAGCCCGTGGTTTTTAAACTGTTTTGGCATTAAAAAGCCTTGAGCAATTTTTTGTTTCTCAAATTCAGTATAACCTGGCAGAGTTATTACTTCCATTCTATCCCTCAGAGGAACTGGAATTGAATAAAGATCATTAGCAGTCGTAATAAAAAGCACCTGTGACAAATCATAACCTATCTCAAGATAATGGTCGTGAAATTCAAAATTTTGTTCCGGATCCAATACTTCTAATAGGGCAGCGGATGGGTCTCCTCTAAAGTCCATACTCATCTTGTCAACCTCATCAAGCATAATTACTGGATTTTTTGTTCCAACTCTTTTCATAGCTTGAATTATTATTCCAGGCATTGCACCAATATATGTTTTACGATGACCTCTGATTTCTGCTTCATCTCGAACTCCACCTAAAGACATGCGTGAAAATTTTCTCTCCAAGGCTCTTGCAATAGATTGTCCTAAAGAAGTCTTACCTACGCCAGGAGGTCCGACAAAACAAAGAATTTGTCCTTTAACTTTATCAACCATCTTTAGTACAGCAATATATTCTATGATTCGTTCCTTAATCTTTTTCAGCCCATAATGGTCCTCATTCAATATTCTTTCAGCTCTTTTTAAATTAAACTCTTTTGACTTAGCGGTATCTCCCCAGGGAAGGTCAACAATCCAATTTAAATAATTTAATGAAACTGTATATTCAGGTGACATTCTATTTGTTCGTTTCAGTTTGCTTAATTCATAATTAACCTTCTTCCTGGCTTCTTCTGTAAGTTGCAATTTTTTTATCTTTTTTTCTATTTCTTTGATTTCAACATTCTCACCTTCAGTAAGACCTAATTCTTTCTGGATTACCTTTAGTTCTTGATTCAGGAAATACTCTCTTTGGGTTTTAGTTAATTTACTTCTAACTTCTCCAGCAATTTTTTTACGAATTTTTAAGATTTCGACCTCTTTAGAAAGCATTTCAATAAGATAGAAAATTCTTCGTAAAAGAGGTAATTCCAATAATTGTTGTTTTTTATCAATATTTAACTCAATATTTGCAGCGATGAAATCTACTTTATCATCCAGGTCATCAAGATTTTCAAGAGTTATCAAAACATCCTCAGGAAAACTTCTGCTCAGCTTAGCATAGTCCTTAAATTCAGTCTCCAAAGTCTTAATAAGTGCACTATGTTCAGGACTTTCCGGGATATATGTACTTTCTACCATTTCCAACTTTGAAGTAATTAAGTCTTTCTGATTATTATACTTAACAATCCTGGCACGTTTTATTCCTTCAACCAATACTCTAATAGTTGTGTCGGGCATTTTTAGAAGTTGAATAATCTGACATATAACACCTATTTTATATAAATCATTTCTTTGAGGGTCCTGGGTTTCTGGAGATCTTTGCGTAATGCAAAAAAACAATTTATTAGATTCAAACGCTTTTTCAGTTGCTTTAATTGATTTACTTCGTCCTATAACTAAAGGTACAATCATTCTAGGAAATATAACTAAGTTACGCATTGGAATAACTGGTAAAACATCGCCTGATTTTACTTTCTTTCCTCTAATTATTAAGTCCATTTTACTTATAAAATCCTTATTATAATTTTTAATAAATATTATTTTTCTTACTTATATGTCAAATTTTATAAAGTTTCTTTATAATACTTAATACTGAAAAATAATGATAATCAGATTAGTAATTTTCTTGACATTAAGAAGTTAATATAATTTTTATTTAAAAATCGGGATGTAGCGCAGCTCGGCAGCGCGCTTCGTTCGGGACGAAGAGGTCGCCGGTTCAAATCCGGCCATCCCGACCAGAATAAATTCAAAGTATAATATCCAATCGATTTAACGATGAAAAAATTCTTCCCCTAATTAAGTTATTTCTTTCTTCGCGACATATCAGCAATATAAAGCAAGATTGCAAAAAGAATGAATGGATTTGCTGCTATAAAGTAATTTTCATGCTGGAGTATAATATTACTGTGTGGAAAGAATAGTTTATCAATAATACCAATTAATATCAATAAACCAGCAACAATTGCACATAACTTCGCTAAAATATTTAGAATATTTTCTTTTAACATTAGCTCTCTCTTTATCTGGGATTAGAATATCCAAAATAAAATTACATTTGATATTTATAATTTCATCTATATAATCTATCCAGATTTCAATTTTATTTATAGAATTATATAAACTTAGAATACAAATATGAAAGTTATCTCTGCTTTTTCTTATGACGATTCTTACGAAGTATCTTTTTTCTCTTATGCTTATTGATTTTCTTTCTCTTTCTCTTTTTTCCGCAGGGCATCAAATCTCCATTAGTTATTATTCATTATATCGGTAATAAAGAACTTTGAAAATTTAAATGTAGGAACAATTCTTTCGGGAAGTCTAACGATTTCTCCTGTATTTGGATTTCGTGCAGTACGTGCTTTCCTTTTCTTATTCTTAAAAGTTCCAAATCCTCTTAGTTCAATATGCTCTCCTCTAACCATACTTTTCCTAACACTACTCAAAAGCGCATCTACAATCATTTTAGTATCACTTAGAATAATCCCTGTTTCCTGGGAAATTGCTCTAACTAAATCAGCTTTAGTCATCTTATCCTCCTGATTTTATAAATTACAAATCTTAATCCCATAATTAACAATTTACTTACATATTACTAACCTTAATAATTTTTTGTGTCAAGATTTTTTATTTT